>JAGVXS010000073.1 GCA_018303685.1 Candidatus Woesearchaeota archaeon | reverse complement strand
TCGTCGTCCCGATGCCGACGTTGCCTGAACTATCAACATATAAACCTGGACCCGTTGAACTTCCAGAAGCATTGAATGTACCAGCAACTGTTAATTTGCTTCCAGGGCTCGTCGTCCCGATGCCGACGTTGCCGTTATAGTCAATGCGCATCCTTTCGTGCATGTCATAATCTTGACCACCAGCAACCCTTCTCGTCCAAAAAGTTAAATCCCCACCTTGCCAGTCTGCGTTTACAGCCTCTCCCCTCTGTTGCCCGGCGATAATTGCGTATTGAGAATTGTAAATATTGGGAGTCTCAGTATCTTCCCTAGATGAGAAAGCAATATAAGGCGAATATGTGTTTGGCAGTGTATCACCCGTTCCATGTTTGTTATAAAGAGATATGCCTGTCTGAGATGGGGCATCAGTAGCAGTAATATCACTTGAAATAGATAATAAAGGATTTTGACTTTGGTATAATTCCTGATTACCAGTTCCAAATCCACCTAATTCATGCCCGGGGGTGGTACCATTCCGCCCACCAATATCTAAATCGGTACTTGGAGCTGCCGTGTTGATGCCGACATTTCCACTTGAGCCATTCACATACAGCACATTGCTTAAATTAACGCTTCTTCCGTCTGTGCCAGATGCAACTTGCAATAGATAATTTGGAGCAGTCGTCCCAATCCCTACATTCCCAGAACCGTCAATAAATAGCCGGGCGGTATTATTTGTGTCCAGCTGCAACCCATGGGCTGTATCAGTCCCTATCTCAAAGGTATTGTTTGACATAATGATGCCGCTGCGGGAGCTGATGTCCAATTCCTCAGTCGATCCAGAACGGGTGATTCTCAAGCCGTTAAATGCATCTGCATTAGCCATCTGGATATGCAGCTTTGTCTGTGGACTCGCCGTCCAAATCCCAACCCTACTGTTAGTGCTGTCAGCAAACAATGTGGAATTTCCAATGCTAACATTGCCATCAACACTAAGATTGCCCCTAATCGAAACATTGCCAGCATTGATTAAATTATTCCCTGATAAATTCAAGTTCCCAAAAACATTGATGAAATTGCCAGTTGTCAGTTCAATAGAGGTTGCTGCGTAAGCTAAAGTAGTCAAAACTAAGATAAATAAAAATAATAAGAATATAGGAAGTATGACTTTGCCAAAAAACGAAACATTTTTATAGTTATTACCCCTATTATCCTTTACAGTGTGAGATTCGGCAGTTTCCGAATCCAAACAGAATTCATGTGAAACTCCTCTTAGCCAAAAAGGTGTTTTGTCCAGACTACGTGTCTGCTTTTTTCTTTTTTCTTCTTTTGTATGTTCTGTATCTGTGTATAAGTGTGAGCGCGGCGGGATTTTCGAACCGTTATCGAACCCGCATCCTCCTCTTAGCCAAAAAGGGGCTTTGTCCATTAAGCTACGCGCCCTTTCCACTACACCTAAGCTGGATTCATTAGAAAGATATTTAAATAGGTTTTGTTTTATACCTCTTGTCCTTGGGAATACCAGATCTTGTTTGGGTGCATTAGTCAGATTGTGGGACCCACTTTTTTCTTTTTTATTTTTATTTAAACTTTTATTATAACTTATTCCTCCAACTCTCAAAATCTTCTCTTTCTCTATCCCAATCAAGTTATTCTTCCCCATATTCTATTCCAAGCTCCTCAACCAGCTTCATTGTCTTCTTAGAATCACGTATCTTCCTCAGGGCATTGCTCAAAAACCCAGAAACAGCAGGCTGTGAAATCTTGAGCTTTGTAGCTATCTCATTCTGCCTCAACCCCTTCTTTCTAAGCTCCAAAACCTGTATTTCCCTTCTTGTTATCAATATAACCTTTATAACTTATAATACTTATATTTAAATCTTTCGGTAAAATCAAGCCTTTTCAGGCAAAAATCAAAGGCAAGCAGAATCAGAGGGGCACCCATTTAAGCAAAGCAATAGCATGGGTCTCCCGTGTTTTTTGAATTAAAAGTCATTGAAATGGATTGAAAAGAATTGAAAATGATAGAAAATCAAATTAAAAAACAATCCAAAGAATACACTAAAAATAAAAAATCACGAGAGCGACTTGTCGATAAATGCTTTGCATTTTCGATCATGCTCGAGAATCTTTGATTCTCGACATTTAGATATGCAGCATGATTAAAGTAATCCGCTTGTGATTCTTAAACCAGAAGTATAACAATCTATTACTTCAACATCCTTATCATATCCTTCAGCTTTCTTGTGTTAATAATGTCATTCTTCGTTGCCCATCCTCTTCTTGCAGTCCCAATCCCCAATTTGAAGAAATGAAGCTGGTCTGTATTGTGGGCGTCAGTGCTTATAACCAGTTTTACTCCAGCCTTTACAGCAGCCCTTACATGGCTGTCCCTCAAGTCCATCCTCTCAGGATAGGAGTTTATCTCCATAATTGTATTTGTTCTTTTTGCAGCGTCAAAAACAGCTTCCAAGTCAATGTCATAGCTTTCCCTTTTTGTTATCAGCCTTCCGGTAGGATGCGCAATAATGTCAACATTCTCATTTTCTATCGCTTTTACCATTCTTCTTGTTATCTTCTCTTTCGGATTCTTGAAGCCAGAGTGAATGCTTGCAACAACAATGTCCATCTCCTTCAAAACTTTGTCAGGCATGTCCAGCTTTCCGTCGTCTGTTATGTTGACTTCCACTCCTTGCAATATTTCAATTCCGCTTAATTTTTTGTTTAATTTATCAATCTCTTTTCTTTGCCCTTTGATTCTTTTCTCATCCAAGGCATTTGCTATTGCAAGCTTTCCGGTATGGTCTGTGATGCAAATATACTCATGCCCGAGCTTTTTTGCGGCAAGAGCCATCTCCTCTACTGTGTTGTTGCCGTCGCTCCACTTTGTGTGCATCTGCAAATCGCCTTTTATATTGTTATAGCCTATCAGCTTTGGCAGCATATGGTGCTGCGCCATCTCAATCTCGCCTTCATCCTCCCTCATTTCAGGCTCGATATAGTCCATGCCCAGTTTTTTATACACTTCCTCTTCTGTCCTGCCTGCAACAAGCCTGTTTGTCCTGCTGTCAAACAAGCCGTACTCGCTCAGCTTGAGCCCTTTCTCTATTGCAATCCTCCTTAGGATTATATTGTGCTCCTTGTTGCCCGTGAAATAAAGCAGCGCTGCGCCAAAAATATTGTCATTCAAAACCCTCAGGTCAACCTGCATGCCTTCTTTCAGCCTTACAGAAGATTTTGTAGGCCCCTTTGCAAGCACCTGGGCAACATTCGGCATTTTGGCGAAAAAGTCTATCACTATTTGAGGGTTCTTTGATGTTGCAAGAATGTCAATGTCACCAATTGTTTCCTTCATCCTTCTGGTTGAGCCTGCAACGCTGACTTTTTGCACTTCCTTTAACGCTTTCAGGTATTTTGTGACTTCCTCTGCACTTCCCAATGCGAATCCCAAAGGCACCCTGTCCTTTGACTTTTTTGCAAACTCTATGCTCTTAATGATATTCTGCTCAACTGTCGGCCCAAGCCCCTCTATTTTTTGTATCTTGCCCTGCTTTGCTGCCTTCTCCAAGCCAGCCACATTCTTGATTTTTAATTCCCTGTAAAGCTTTAGGATTGTTTTTGGGCCCATACCCTCAATCCTGCCGAGGCTTTCCATGTCAACTGGGGTTTTTTTCTTTAATTCATCAAGATGCTTCAATTTCCCTGTTTTCAGGAACTCGTCAATCTTCTTTGCTATGCCTTCCCCTATGCCGGGAAGTTCTTCCAATCTTCCATCTTTCCAAACCTGCTCGATGTCTTCAGAAAGCCCTTCAATAACCAAAGCAGCTTTCCTGTAAGCCCTCACCCTGAAAGTGTCATCTGCAAACTCAAGATAATCAGCTATTTCATTAAGAAGCTCTGCAACCTCTATATTTTTCATAGAATGGGATTTTATTTTTTATGTATTTAAAGATTTGTGGTTTTATTCAAAAACTCATCAGCCTTTCTCAGCAATTCCTTAGCATTGTTGAAAGTCAGCTTTTTGTAAGCATGCTCGTAGCCCATCCACGCATATCCAATATGCTCCTTGGACAGTTCAACATGCTCTGTTGCCGACTGGGCAAGAAAAAAAACAACCTCCTTGAAAATTGTTTCATCGCCATTTTTGTAAAAATACTTTACCAGTTCCCTAAACCCATCAACAAACTCTATGTCCTCGATGCCAGTCTCTTCCTTGATTTCCCTTGCAGCAGTTTGCTCTTCCTTCTCATTCTTTTCCTGCTTGCCTTTTGGGAAATCCCAGTGCCCGGCTTCATAATGAAGAAGGAGGTATTTTACAGAGCCATCTTTTTGCTGTTTAAAAACAACAGCTCCGCAGCTTTTTTCTTTGGGCATTAAAAACGGTAATTTCAATGGCTATAAAAGTTTTATTCACTAATATATAATATCTACTTCACAACATATATACTATACAACAACAAAGTTTATATATGACAAGCTCTCTTTCCGTCTGCAATAGCTTTCTAAACCTATTGCGATTAATGTTCATAAATTAGCCACTTCAGGCTATTATATTGGAAGAAAACGGGGTGGAAAGGCAAAAGTGCATAGTAAGAGAAATAGGGATAAACCTGTCACATTTTTAACTTATCCCACCTTTTAAGGGTGTGTGGAAGTTTTTATCACCTCTTTTCTTCTGCGCTTAACCTTAAAAGAGTGGGGTTTTATACCAAGGGAAAAAATGAAACTAACCAACACAAAAGTATACGACACTGTCAAGGAAGTTATAGGAGAAGACTCCCTTAAGATAATTGAGTACCTCAAGGACAAGAAGAACATTTCTGACTTCAAGATAGCAGAAAAGGTTGACAAAGACATTCATGAAGTGCGCAATATCCTTTACAGGCTCTACAACTTCAATCTTGTTTCATATTACAGGAAGAAAGACAGGCAGCTCAGGGAAGAGGAGGCAAATATCGGCAATTTTTACCTTTGCCCGAATGCCTGCGTCAGAGTTGGCTTTGACAAGGCTGTTGACTTGGAATACAGGTGTCCGGAATGCGGCAACATACTCAACCACCAGGATAATACAAAAACCATTGATTTCCTGAGGACAAAGATTAAAGAGCTGCAGAACGGGCATGCGCTGGGAAACGGAAGGGTTAAAGGAAGGGCTTGAATAATTAAATAGATGATTTAATGTTCAGATACATTTCCTTTGGTTCCAATATATATTTCTCCATCAATATTCACAAACCTTATTTTTCCTAAATGACTAGCCAGTATAAAAGATATTGAAGCAAAGTCGCTTATTTCCTGCCCAGGCGAGAATCTTATATAATTTGTTTCCTCCTCAACATTTGTTTGGCTCATTCCTTGTTGCGGATAAATTGTGGTTAGGTGGACTTTGCCTAGCTGGTCTCTTTCATAAGAAAAACAAGCTACCAATCGTTTTTGTAAATCTTGTACCACAATCTTGCCATTATTTAATAAGTTAGGCATATTCTTAGAATCTGGAAATTGCATTACTATATAGTCAAGGTCTGATAATACAACCTGAGCTTCCTTTAAAATACCAGCTATGTCTCTGGAAGGTTGCGGAACCATCTTGTAAACCTTCTATCAGGCATCTACTATTTAATTATTTTGTTTTTAGTATTTTCACCACAAAAAACCCCTCTGTATCATTGTCTTGAGGCCAGATTCTAAGGCATTTCTTGATTTCTTCGTTGTATTTTTTGTCATCAAACTCAAGTATTGCAGGGCTTCTTTTAATGTCCAATTTTATTTCCTCAATCTTTGCATTTTCATATTTGTTGATTAAATAATTGACAACTTCCTCGTTTTCTTCAGGCTCAAGGGAGCATGTTGAATAAACCAAAGTTCCATTGCCTTTTAATAAATTAAACCCAGTTTCAATCAGCTGCCTTTGGGTTATTGCAAGCCTCCTGACCATGTCCGGGTTCCAGATGCTTATTGTCTTCAGGCTTTTCCTTATAGTGCCTGTGCCGGAGCATGGCGCATCCACAAGGATTTTGTCAAACTCTATGCCGCTTCTTTTAAACCACTGCCCTTCCATCAGTGTAATTATGGAATTTGTCACTCCGCACCTCTGCAAGTTGATTGACAAGGGCTTCATCCTCTCAATTGTGTAGTCGTTTGCTATCAGAATGCCCTTGTTTTCCATGTACTGCGCAATCTGCGTTGTCTTTGAGCCCGGAGACGCTGCAATGTCCAAAACAATTTCATTTGGTTTTGCCTCTAAAATAACAGGCGGAATCATGGATGCTGCTTCCTGTATGTAGAAATAGCCAAGCGAATGCTCGATTAAATTACCGATGTCCCTTCTTTCTTTTTTTGTATGCTCAATCCAGAAGCCTTCCCTGCACCATGGGATTTGCTTCAAGTCCCAGTCTTTTTCAAGCCTTTTTTTTAATGCATCGACTGGCATTTTCAATGTGTTGACTCTTATCGAGCGCTGCAGAAAAGACAAGGAGCATTGTTTGAAAGCTTCCCAGTCAGTAAGCTT
>JAGVXS010000008.1 GCA_018303685.1 Candidatus Woesearchaeota archaeon | reverse complement strand
TTTCATAGCCATCTTCTTACTTGTTTTTTGTATTCCAAGTACTTCTTCCCAAAAATATTCTCCATCAGCTTCTCCTCTCTCGGAACAAAGTAATAGTTCATTATCAGAAAAAATATCAAAGGCGACAAAAATGAAAGCGCATTGCCGAAAAAAATTGCAGCCCCAAGAAGCGCGATTGTCACACCAAGATACATTGGATTTCTTGTAAACTTATAGGTGCCTTCTGCAACCATGAAAGTTGGCTTTTGCCCTGGAATTATGGGAGTTTTGTTTTTATTGAAAAGATGAAAAGAATAAAATGATGTTGTCAGTCCAGATATAAGGACTAAAATTCCTAAATCCCTATAATTTCCAAAAATAAACCTGAATTGCGGGAATAGATAGTCAGATAGCCATGACAACAACAAAAGAGTCAATGCAATATGCGGCGGCTTTATTATCATTTTATTTGCAAACATAATCTACAATATAAACATTACTCCACCACAACACTTTTGGCAAGATTCCTCGGCTTGTCTATGTCCTTTCCCAGCTTGTCGGCAATATGGTATGCAAGCAATTGCAATGGAATCACGGCAAGCATCGAGCTTAAAGTATAAAGCGTTTTTGGTATAAAAATTGTGTGGTCAGCCTTTTTCGGTATTTCACTGTCGCCTTCTGTTGCAATCGCAATCACAATGCCGCCTCTTGCCTTCACTTCCTCAATATTTCCCAAAATCTTGCTGTGGGTGTAAATATCATGAGGCGCTATGAAAACGACAGGCATGTTCTCGTCAATCAATGCGATAGGCCCGTGCTTCATCTCAGCAGCAGGATAGCCCTCTGCATGCATGTAGCTGATAACCCCTCTGCCAAGATACAAAGAGTTTGTTTTTTTGTGGTAAAGCTCTGCGCAGTTCATAATCTCCATGTCTTCATTAAGGACAGATGCCATCTGCAACGGGATTTTTCTTATTCCATCAATCATGTCCTTTAACTGCTTGTCATTTAACGTTTTTCTGATTTTTGAAAATAGTATTGTGAGGAGGTATAAAACTGCAAGCTGTGTTGTGAAGGCTTTTGTTGATGCAACCCCGATTTCAGGGCCTGCCATTGTATAAACAACGCCGTCAGCAGCCCTTGTTATGGAGCTTCCCCTTACATTGCATATTGCAATTGTCTTCACGCCAAGCTTTTTGGCTTCCTTCAAGGCAGCAATGGTGTCGGCTGTTTCGCCGCTTTGGCTTATTGCTATAACTAAAGTATTCTTTTTTATAAGTGGGTTCCTGTATCTGAACTCTGATGCATACTCAACCTCAGTTGGTATTTTGGCAAGCTCCTCGAGCATGAACTTGCCAACCAATGCAGCATGCCATGAAGTGCCGCAGCCTATCATCTTTATATTTTCAATCTTCAAGATTTCTTCGCCGCTTAAGTTAATTTCTTCATCAAAAATAACATTGCCGTTTTTCAGCCTTCCGTTCAGTGTTTCTGTTATCGCCCTCGGCTGCTCATAGATTTCCTTGAGCATGAAATGCTTATAGCCGCCCTTTTCGGCATCTTCCCTGCCCCAGTGTATTGTTGAAATCTTTGCGTCTTTTTTGCCGCCGTCCAAGCCAAAAATATCTACGCTGTCCTTTGCCAGCAATGCAATTTCCTTGTCGTGCAGATAAACAAACTTATTTGTGTATTCAAGCAAGGCTGGAATATCAGAAGCAATGAAAACACCATCATTTCCTTTTCCTATGATGAGCGGGCTTTCGTTCCTTGCTGCAATCATCTTGCTAGGCTCGTCGGCGCAGATAACTCCCAAAGCATAGGAGCCATTGACTTCTTTAAGCGCATTTCTGACAGCTTCTTCAAAGCCGGAATTCTTCATATGCTCCTCAATCAGATGCGCTATAACCTCTGTGTCAGTTTCAGAGCTGAAAAAATGGTTTTTCTGCATAAGCTTTTCCTTAAGCTGGCTGTAGTTCTCTATAATGCCGTTATGGACAACTACAATCTTATTTGAGCAGTCTGCATGTGGGTGCGCATTGCTCTTTGTAACGCTGCCATGGGTTGCCCAGCGGCAGTGCCCCAAGCCAACACACCCTTTGAGCAAAGAGTTATCTATCCTTTTCTCAACATCCTCTATCCTGCCAATGTCCTTTTCTATCGCAATGCCTTTGTTCACTATCGCAAACCCCGCAGAATCATAGCCCCTGTATTCAAGGTTTTTCAGCCCTTTCAGAAGTATAGGATAAGCCTCGCCATCCCCTATATAGCCCACAATTCCGCACATTTAAACTGCCTCTACAAATTCAGACTTCATGTTTAAAAATAAGTGCGTCCCAAAAGAGGATTAAAGGACGCACTTGGAGTGTTTATCTGATGAGGCAACTAGTAAACCATAGCTTATTTATAAATGTTATTAAAAGAATTATAGGAGTATTATAAAAAAAATTATAATACTCTTGCGGCTGCTATTGTATGGCTAGGCTTAGAGTTGGCTATCTTTAAGTACTGCTCGGATTGTGCACATCTTACATATACCTCAATTGTTGGATTTTCCTCCACCTTTTTTCTATAGTAGCTAACTAAATCCCATCTTTCATTTAGCCTGTTCCTCCAGTGCAATTTCCATGCTAATTCTGAAGCCAGCCCGTTCATTTCCTTCACAATACCATTATAGGATTCTTTGTCTATATTGCTTAATCCTAATTGCTCTCTCAAGACATACTTAAAAGCTCTAAACACTTCAGCCCTGCCGTACACCCTCCAACCAATCCATACTCTAGGAAATAACTTGGACATATACCCTTCATCATAAAACTTTTCAACTTTCTTGTCCAAGCTAACTACTGCCATGTAGCATAGTAATTAGCTTTTATTTTTAAACCTTATGGTCTTGACTTTCATAAACACTAAATTTATAACACCATTAAAAAACTTTTTATAGTAGTTCATCTTTATACATACTATGTTCATAATAGACAAGCAGAAAAATGAGATTTACTCGTTGCCTGCAAAGGAGATAAGCGCCGAAGCTGCAGGCTCTGTAAGCTCCGGGCTCGCGCAGAAAATACTTAATCTGCTCGCAAAAGAGGCAATGTACCCGATCGACATAGCAAAGTCGTTAAAAGTTCATGAGCAGAAAGTGTACTACCACATAAGAAATCTGGAGAAAGCAGGCATAATAAAGATAGTGAAGAAGGAGACAAAGCAGGGGGCAACAGCAAATTTCTATGCATTGTCAGAGCCTGCTTTTGTGATAAAGTTCAGGAAATTTGAAATCACAAGCAAAATAGCCCAGATAAGGAACGAGTCGGAGTTTCTTGAGCCTTTTATAAAAAACGGGCAGCTTGATGCCTTGATTATTGTGGGCTCGCCCGACCCCCATGGCATAGACAAGGCAAGGAGCAGGGACGGCTATTACGGGATGGACTTGGCATTGTTTCTTGGTACATTCCTCAATTATGTTCCCCAGTTCAATGTAAAGCTTGATACAGAAGTAAGAGATGATGATTTAAACAACAATTTAATCCTGATTGGAGGTCCTGTTGTCAACAAGGTTGTTGAAAAGGTTAATCCAAAGCTTCCGATAAGGTTTGAGAACGGCAACATAAAGTCAACAGTATCGAATGAGACCTATCCTCAGGATGAATGTGGCTTGATTGTAAAATGCAGGAGCCCTTTCAGCAAGGACAAGTATGTGCTTGTTGTTGCAGGCAAAAGGTTCAGCGGCACAAGAGCAGCTATAATTGCATTCCTCAAGGACTTCAAGAAAATAACAAATGGAAACATTCATAACTCCAGCATCAAGGCAAATGTGGTTGAAGGTATAGACTTGGATTCAGACGGGATAATTGATGACATTGAGTTCAGGGAGTGAAATGAACAGGTGCTTCTGGTGCGGAAACAGCAAATTAATGATTGACTATCATGACAAAGAATGGGGCGTGCCTTTGCACAATGATAAAATGTTATTTGAATTTTTAATTCTTGAAGGGGCGCAGGCAGGCTTGACATGGCAGACTATACTAAACAAGAGGGAAAATTACAGGAGAGCATTTGATAATTTTGATCCAATGAAAATATCCAGATACACTCAAAAAGACATAAGCACATTGCTTAAAAACGCCGGCATTATAAGGAACAGGCTGAAGATTGCAGCAGCTATAACAAACGCCCAAAAATTTCTTGCAATTCAAAAGGAATTCGGCTCTTTTGACAGATACATCTGGCAGTTTGTTGATTACAAAACAATCAAAAACAAATTCAAATCGTTAAATGAAATTCCTGCAGCAACAAAAGAATCAGAGGACATGAGCAAAGAGCTCAAAAAGCGAGGCTTCAGGTTTGTTGGTCCGACAATATGCTATGCTTTTATGCAGGCAGTTGGAATGGTCAATGACCATTTTACAGATTGTTTTAGGCACAACGAGGTATAATGGTAAAAAAGGAAATCCGCGTCATCGGAATCGACGATTCCCCTTTCAACAAGTTCAAGGACGAAAAAGTCCTTGTTGTTGGGGTTGTCATGCGCGGCGGCTCGTGGGTTGACGGGATTCTCTCAACAAAAGTTGATGTTGACGGCAATGACTCCACAAAAAAATTAGTTGAAATGATAAACAAATGCAAATTCAAGCCGCAATTGCAGTGCATTTTTTTGGACGGGATTGCAGTTGGAGGCTTTAATGTAATTGATGTCAGGGAATTAAATAAAAAAACAAATTTGCCGGTAATAGTTGTAATAAGAAGAATGCCAGACATTGCGAATATAAAAAAAACACTGATAAAAATAAAAAAGCGGCAAAAAATAAAATTAATTCAAAAAGCCGGTAATGTCGTGCAGGTTAATGATATTTTTGCCCAATTAACAGGGATAGATTTTGAGCAGGCAAAAAAAATTCTTAAAATAGTCTGCACAAGAAGCTTGGTTCCGGAGCCTTTGAGATTGGCTCATTTGATTTCTTCAGGAGTTGTAAGTGGAGAAAGCAGGGGAAGGGCATGAATCAACATTTTCTAAAATTTTTTACAAAAGTTTATAAACAAAAAAATTTCTTTCTTTTATGTCGATGGAAAAAATAAAAGTTGAACAACTAAAAAAAGAAAAATCAGCCGACAGAAGAGACGCTTCAAAATATGCAACAGGATTCTCTGACAATCTGCAGCCATTGGAAGCTTTGGACTTGGGCAAAATAAATAATTTTGACGAGCTTGCAAAGGCAATGTCAAAGACTTCTTTTGGGGGAAGAAGCCTTGGAGAAGCTGCAGATGTGCTTTACGAGATGGCTTCTGACAAGGATTGCTTTGTTGTAGGCACATTTGCAGGCGCAATGACAGTTGCAAAGATGGGCTTGCTGATTTGCGACATGATTGACAGGGGAATGCTGAATGCGATTGTAAGCACAGGCGCCTTGATGACCCATGGCTTTGTTGAAAGCATTGGAATGAGGCATTTCAAGCATA
Source organism: Candidatus Woesearchaeota archaeon (assembly GCA_018303685.1). Classification (GTDB taxonomy): domain Archaea; phylum Nanobdellota; class Nanobdellia; order Woesearchaeales; family GW2011-AR4. Next base: position 26,066 of record JAGVXS010000008.1, on the reverse strand, counting down.
ATCCAAAAATGGATGACGTAAAATTATATGAGAAAGGCTACAACAGGGTTTATGACACTCTGGAGCTTGAGAAAAATCTCGACGATACCGAAGAGATAGTGACAAAAGTTCTGGACAAAATTGATAAAAATGAAGTTTTGTGCAGCTACGAGTTTACAAGCTTTCTTGGAAAATACCTTTCTGAAAATGCAGACGGCAGGGCGATTTTGAAATCAGCATACTCAAAAAAAGTCCCTGTTTACATTCCTGCATTTACGGACTCTGAGCTTGGGCTTGATTTGGGAATCTATATGAAAAAACAGGCAATAAAAGTGGAAAAGCCGTTCCAGTTCAACCCATTTTTGGACTTGGAGCATTACACGGAGCAGATTAAGAATGCAAAAAAGGTTGGAATTTTCACAATCGGCGGCGGAGTTCCCAGAAATTGGGCGCAGCAGGTTGCCCCTTATCTTGACATAATCGACAAAAGAATAGGGCATGGAGGCGGCTATAAAAGATTTAATTATGGCGTCAGAATTTGCCCTGAGCCAGCCCACTGGGGTGGCTTGTCAGGAGCAACTTACTCCGAAAGCGTTTCATGGGGCAAGTTTGTTCCTGAAAGCGAAGGAGGCAGGTTTGCAGAAGTCATTGCAGATGCAACCATTGCATGGCCAATAATTCTGAAGGCTGTGATTGAAAGGATGGAAAAGAAGTAATTTATGATTTTTCTAGGCAACATTTGAAGGCAAAAATTTGTCAGGGCTTAATACTCCGAAGTAAGCAAGAGCGCCAATCAGCACAAGTACCAGCAAAATCAGCGGTATGGCAAGCGCTACAATTATTGCTTTCCATGTGCTGAGCCTGTGGACATTCTTGAGAACAACAACACTAATTATAATGCTCCATAAGCTTATTGCCCATCCTACTAAATTACCAACATAAGCCAGTTCCACAGCAGTAACAATTGAAATCCAGTTCAGCAGGTGCGCATGAGATTGTGCCCTAAAATACCCAATTAGTGTGCTTTGCCCTCCAAAAAGCTTTGCCAAGCCATGAATTATCAAAATTGCCAATGCACTGAAAACAATAGAGTATCCCAGATTAGTCAAATAATCTAAAAAACTGAAAGGAACCTGTTTTATAGAAATAGCGAGCGAGCCGAGCAAGCCAGCCACAAATATAACCAACCAGCCATTAACTGTAGAGCCGGAATCAGAAGCTATTTCAACAGCAGCATCGCCGTCTAATTTTATTAAACGTAATCCTCTTTTAATTGAATCAAAAAATGTCATTGATAAACCACTTTTCAAATTAGTTTAAATACTTTTGGTTTTTAAACATAATAATACTTCCCTTTTTCCTTCTGCTCCCTGTCCAATCTTGAATCCAGCTTGTTTACTCTCGGCCTGTTTGTCTCTGGATCCCTCCTCAAAGTAATTCCAAGCTCCTTCAAAAACCTGTTCATGCCATCTTCCATCTCAAAAGGGCCTGTAATATTTCCTTCTACTGCCGGCTTTCCTTCAAACACAATCAGCCTGTCGCTTATGTAGTCAACAAACAATAAGTCATGGTCGACAATCAGTGCAGAAGCTCCTTTCTGCTCTATAAAATCCTTTATTATTTTTGAAAGCACAAGTCTCTGCTCGCTGTCAAGGTAAGCGCTTGGCTCGTCCAAAAGGTATAAATCAGCCTCCTGCTGCAAACAATGAGCTATTGCAACCCTTTGAAGTTCGCCTCCAGACAATTCATTAAGTTTGTTTAATGACAATTGCTGAAGATTCAATGGATTTATAATCTGGTTGCTGTACTTATTGAAAGCATCTTTTAAGACATCAATAACCAAGGCGTCAGAAGATTCCAAATACTGCGGCTTGTAGCTTACAATCACTTTTTTGGAGATTTCGCCTTTGTCTTGTTTTAAAACATTGGCCAGAATCTTTACAAAGGTCGTCTTTCCAATCCCATTCTCCCCCAGGATTCCAATAATCTCATTTTTATGGATTGAGCCATTATGCGCTTTCAGCGAGAAATTTCCAAGCCTTTTCTCAATATCCTTCCATGATGTGATGACCTCTTTTGCATGCCCTTTCTTGACAATTGCCCTTTCAGCAAACTTTATTTTAGAGTCCCTGAACCTTACATTCTCTTCCTTTATGTAGCCGGACAGATATACGTTTATCCCGTTTTTTACAGGCTTTACTCCGCTTACAATGCCGTATGCATTCTCATTGCCGTACATCAGATGCACCATCTCAGCTATATAGTCAAGAATTATCAGGTCATGCTCAACAACCAAAACGGAATTATTCTCATTTATCAAGGACTTTATGAATTTGCTTGTGTTTATCCTCTGTTTTATATCGAGGTAGCTTGTCGGCTCGTCGAAAATGTAAAGATTTGCATCTTTAAGCACGGTTGCGGCAATTGCAACTCTCTGCAATTCTCCTCCTGATATTTCAGATATGTCATTGTTCAATATTTCGTTTAACTGCAGCTCATTTGCAATTTTTTTTAATTCGCCTTTTTCATCAACCTTTTTCAGCAAGTCAATAACCTTGCCTTTTGTTGTCTTTGGTATCAGGTCAACCTGCTGGGGCTTGTATGCAACTTTTATCTCGCCTTCTTTTATCTTCTCAAAAAATCCCTGGGCTTCGGTGCCCTTGAAAAATGAAATCAGCTCTTCATAGCCTGTTTCATGCAGCTCCCAGTCTCCGAAATTCGGCTTCAGGACAGAGGCTAAAATCTTGATTGCCGTTGACTTCCCGATTCCGTTTACTCCAAGAATTCCAGTGACATGCCCGAAAGTAGGGGTAGGCAGCGAGTAAAGCACAAACCTGTTTTCCCCATAGCGGTGTATCGGCTTGGTTTTTAATTCCTCAGGAAGGTTGATTATTTTTATCGCATGCGGAGCTGCTTTTGGGCATATGCCGCATCCTGTGCACAAATGCTCGTCTATTGAGAGCTTTCCGTCTGCCTCTATCTTGATGCACTCCTTGCCTGTCCTGTTGACAGGGCAGATGCCTTGTATATAGAGCTTTTGCTGCGCATCCTTCAGCTTTTCGTTGTCCACAATAGCTATTCGTGTCATGGTGTTGCAAGTAAATAGAAGTTGCTAGAAAAACTGCTTTGCCTGATGTTTTGTTAAAATACAACTCATAAACCCTTAAAAATAAGCATGGTTTTTAAATATTGTGATATTACTTGTCAAAATGAAATGCTCAATCTGCAGCAAATCCATCGAAACAACCTTTTTGGGCAAGATGCTCGGCACTTATGTGAAGGATGGCAAAGGCAAACTGCATTCCATCTGCTTTGAGTGCCAGAAGAAATTTGCCTCAAAAGAAGAAATTTTAAAAGCAATTAAATAAAGCTGGTTCTTATTGCCTCTGTGGCTCAATCTGGTAGAGCGGCGCTCTCGTAATTAGCAAGAAAAGCGCAGGTTGAGGGTTCAAATCCCTTCAGAGGCTTTATTCATTTTAAATACTTTATTTCTATATTGAAAATATATCCTCCAGAATATCTGTTTTAAGGAAATTTTAAAAAGAACTGCTTAAAGTGCTTTACAGAGATGGGAATAACAGCGTTATTCAAGCAGACAGCTCAGAGATTGCCAGACAAGGTAGCTTTTGAGTTCGAGGAGCAAAGGGTAACATTCAGGGAGATTGACACAGCAGGCAACAAGGTTGCAAACGCATTGCAAAGCATCGGCATAGCAAAAGGCGACAGGGTTGCCCAGTTCACGCCCAACTCCCTTGAAATCATTTATTCTTTGGTTGGCAATTTCAAGAACGGCAGCATTGTTGTGCCTATGAACGCAAGCTTCAAGGAGCAGGAAATTCATCATATTCTGGGCGATTCAGGGGCAAAAGTTATAATAACAGATACTGAAAGGCTGCCATTGGTCAAGGCAGTGCTTCCAAAGCTGCCTGAGCTGAAGCATATTCTACTTATTGATGGAAACCATGAGGGGACAAATAACTTCTACGATTTGATTAAAAATGCCTCTGACAAAGAGCCTAGCGTTTCAATAAAAGACGAGGACTATGCTTTGATATGCTATACCTCAGGCACAACTGGCAAGCCAAAAGGAGCATCTTTGTCCCAGATAAACATCACATCCAACATAAAGGCATTGCAGCAGGCATGGAAATGGACAGAAGACGATATTTTTCTTTTGACTTTGCCTTTGTACCATATCCACGGCTTGGGCGTTGCTGTCTGCGGCTCTTTATACGTTGGAAATTTCACAATCCTGAGGAGGAAGTTTGCTGCCGAAGACGTTCTTGAAACGATACAAAAAAGAAAAGCCACTTTGTTTATGGGCGTTCCAACAATGTATTTCAAGCTGCTTGATGTTGAAGGCCTAGAAAAATATGACATATCGTCAATGAGGCTTTTTGTTTCAGGCTCTGCTCCCTTGTCAAAAGACATGTTCTACAAGCTCAAGAAAGCCCTTGGGCACGAGATTCTTGAAAGGGCTGGCATGTCAGAGTCAATGATGAATTTTAGCAATCCTTATGATGGCGAAAGAATTCCTGGAAGTGTGGGTCCCTGTTTGCCGGGGGTCAAAGTAAGAATTACAGACAAAAACTACAATGATGTTCCTGTTGGTGCAGAAGGCGAGATTCTGATTAAGGGTCCAAATGTCTTCAACGGCTACTGGAACAAGCCTTCCTATAACAAGCAGTGCTTCAGGGACGGCTGGTTCATAACAGGCGATGTTGGCAAGATTGATGAGAAAAACTATGTTTATATAATCGGGCGCTCAAAGGATGTCATTATTTCAGGCGGCATCAACATTTACCCAAGGGAAATTGAGGATGTTGTTGAGTCACTGCTCCAAGTCAAGGAGTGCGCTGTTGTCGGAGTTCCAGACAAGGAGTTCGGCGAGTCTGTAAAGGCTTATGTTGTATTGAATTCAGGCTCAAAACTAACAGAAGATGATGTGATAAATTACTGCAGGGAAAAACTGGCTTCATTCAAAAAGCCAAAGTTTGTCGAGTTCTTGGATGCTTTGCCTAAAAACACAATGGGAAAGATAATAAAGGAAGAATTGAGGAAAAGGCATAAATCAAAATGATAATCTCTAAATCTATTCATATCGTAAAGCATCCACCGGCTTCAGCGAAGCAGCCTGCCTCGCCGGAAAAAACCCTGAAATTGTCCCTATTAAAAATGAAAATACAAGAGAGCCAACTATAAGATACCAAGGGAAAAATGCCTTTATCAGGCTTGTTCCCAAAAACGCAAAAGCCAAATATTCAACCAGCTTGCTCAGCCCGATTCCAAACACAATCCCGATTGCGCCTCCTGCCAGTCCCAATAATCCGCTTTCAATAACAAAAATAAGCAGAATGTCCTTGTTCTGCGCCCCAATGCTTTTCATAATCCCAATCTCCTTGGTTCTTTCAACAACGGCAGTGTACATCGTGTTTGCAATTCCAATCCCGCCAACAAGCAATGAAATTGCTGCTATTCCAATAAGCACAATCTCAACCATTGTCAATATCGTGTCCAAAGTTTCCAGAATCTGCTGCGGAGTGCTTATCTGAAAGTCCTCCTTGCCAAGCTCCAAGTCTCTATCTCTCCGCATAGCCCTCTCAATATCGTCAGCAACCTTATTTGCATCAACGCCCTTCTGCACTTGGACTGCAATCACATCAACTTTTTTCCTGTCAATCTTCAAGACTTGCCGCATTGTATCTTCGGGAATTATCACAACCCTGTCCTGCTGCGGATTTCCTGATTTCTTCAAAATGCCCACAACCTCGAATTCAGCATCATTAATCTTTATTGTATTGCCAAGCTCAACCCTTTTCCTGAAAATGCCCTTGTTGGCTACGTTGCTGCCGATAAAAGCCTTGAATTTGTCGCCTCTCTTGAGAAGCCTGCCAGCCTCTGTCTCATACCTGTTTACATCAGTTACAAGCTCCCTGCCTTCATCGTCGTCAGGCATTGACGCTGCAAAGTAGAACTTCACCTCATTGCTGAACTCGAGTTTCACAGGCTTAATCAGCCTTGCGCCAACTTGCTCAACTCCGTTAACTCTTTTAATCACATCCATGTCATGCGTTGTCAGGTTTGATGCAGCGCTTGTCCCAGGAGGGCCTGCAAACTGCAGCCCTGATTTTGCCTGCACAACAAGCTTGTCAGCGCCTATGTTAAGGAAAACATTTCCAATGGCTTCTTTCATTCCCTGCCCCAGAGAAATCAAGCCGACAACTGCAGCTATTCCAATGAATATGCCAACCATGGTGAGCCAGCTTCTCAATTTCCTGTGAAACAAATTGTCTATTCCGACTTTAAAATAGTCCTTTATCATTTTCCCCTCAGGGCGTCAACAGGCTGCAATGAAGCTGCCTGCTTTGCAGGCATGACTCCGAATACCGCTCCAAGCAAAAACGAAAACATCAGCGCCCCAAAAAATAATGAATAGGAAAAATAAGCTCCAATTAAATTTGTGCCGAGCACGTTTTTTGCAACAGCCTCAACAGCGAAACTCAGCCCGAACCCAAGCGCAATGCCAATCAAGCCGCCTAATGCGCCAAGCAGGCCGCTTTCAATAACAAAAATCAGCAGAATGTCCTTGTTCTGCGCCCCAATGCTTTTCATAATCCCAATCTCCTTGGTTCTTTCAACAACGGCAGTGTACATTGTGTTTGCAATTCCGATTCCCCCGACAAGAAGGGATATGGCGGCAATGCCTATAAGCACTGACTGCACAATGCCGATAATGTCTCCGAAAGAGCCAAGCAGCTGCTCGGGAGTCTGTACATCAAAGTCCTCCTCGTCTTTCTTGACGTCCCTGGACCTTCTCAAGTCGCTTTTTATCTTATCGGCAATGATATTTATGTTCTCAACGTTTGCAACCTTGGCGATTATCTCGTCAAGCTTGTCAGGCTCGTTGAAAACTTCCCTTAAAGTCTCTTCGGGAATTGAAATTGAGCCGTCCCACCCCGGGTCGCCTGTTTTTTCAAGAATCCCTACAATGGTAAACTCATGGCTGTTGATTTTTATTTTGTCCCTCACATTTATGTTCTTTCCGAGCAGCTCCTTGTCAACAACGCCTGAGCCGAGCAATGCAGAAAACCTGTCATTATCCCGCAAATTCCTGCCTTCCCTGATGTTAAGGCTTTGCAGCTCGGCAACCAAATCCCTTTCATCGCCTTCAGGAAGCCCTATTATAAAGAAAAACCCTATGTTGTCGTCAAACTCGACCTTTGAATTTGCAAACACAAATCCTGCTGTGTTTTCTATGCCGCTTACTCTTTTGACAATATCCAGGTCGTCTTCTGTCAGCTCGGCAACTGCATTTGTGCCCGGCGCCCCTACACCGGTCTTTGGAAGAATAATCAGCTTGTCAGTGCCGATCTTCTCAAACTCCCTGTTGATGGCCTGCTCAAACCCCTTGCCGAGGCTTATCAGGGCGACAACAGCAGCTATGCCTATGAATATCCCGATCATCGTGAGCCAGCTTCTCAGCTTCCGATGGCTCAGCGTGCCCAAAGCAAACCTGAAATAGTCCCTCAGCATAGCATAAAAAGGAAAATTATGCCTTTTTCCTTTTTCTGAAATAATAATAAATGGCGCCTGCTGCTGCAATCACAATCACAACCCACCCGAAGCTGCTTCCCTTTTCCACGCCCAAGCTTCTTGCCTCGCTGCTGCTGTACAGCTTCAGCTCGACTTCCTTTGTTTCCCTGTAGTCGTTGTTGTTGGCGTCCTTGTAGGCAACCTCAACGGGAATATTTGCGGCGCCCTTGCCTTTCACAGACAGCTTGAATTCCGCTGTTGAAAAATCGTCGCTGTCCAGCTTTCCGACGTAAACCTCGTCTGCGCCGATTGCCTTCACATTTTCATTCGGCAGAACCTTTACATTGAGGAATTTTATGTCAGGATTGCCTTTGTTGACAAGCCTGAGCACAACGCTTCCGGTGCTTCCGGAGGTATAGACATCGGTTCTTTCCAAAGTCACTCCAAGGTCAGGCTTGTCACCGACTACAATAGTAACTATGTTAAGCCTCGAGTAATTTTTGTTGAGAATGTCGGAGTAAACAACGTTCAAGGGCACTTTGTATGCTTTTGAGGCTGCATCAGAGTCGACAAGCAGCTCAAATTCAACAGGCATGGCAGCCTGCGGCTCTATGTAGGATACCACCTTTTCATTGGCAGAGCCGATTGGCGAAAACGGCATTGCCTCTCCGCTTTTGTCAAGGCTGAGTGAAACCTTAACATCTTTCAACAGCGATGTTGCATAATTTTTCAGTTCAATAATGAGCCTTGCCTTTTCGCCGGGCGCTGTCACAGAAGGAATTGTGGAAACCTTCTCGACAGCAAGTATTGCGTCATGGGTTTGCACCTTGATTTTAAGCCCCTCAATGGTTGTCCATGAGTCAAAATTATCGCTTTTGTACCTGGCTTTAAATTCGTGATTGCCGTCTGATGCATCCTGGGCGGCTTTAAGCTTGTATTTCACGACAACACTTTGTTTCCCCTCCTGGTATGTCCCAAGCGTACCTATGCTCTTTTGCGCGCTTTCCCCCGGCAACAGGGAAAATGGATATTCCGGCAGTATCTCAAACATGACATTATAGGCTATTGTGCCGTTGTTGTCAAGCTTGAAGCTTACCTCAACCTGCTTGCCAGGCTCCACAGGATCTGGCTCCTGCTTTGTCAGGCTGACTATTATGTTGGGCGCCTTTCCCATGTACTGGGTATTGACTGCTGCGAATGCAAAGCTGGCAGCCAGCAGCAGCATAAAACACAAAATTGCCTTTTTCATTCCTATCACCTTCTCAACGATTTTACTATTTTGCCGTCTTTCAAAAACTCCACCCGCTCTGCAACCTTTACAAGGCTTGCGTCATGCGTCACCATCACAATCGTCTTTCGCTCCTTTTTGTGCAGCTTTTGCAGGAAGTCAAGCACTATGGCGCCTGTCTTGCTGTCAAGGTTGCCTGTAGGCTCGTCCGCTATTATGACATCAGGGTTGTTAGCCAAAGCCCTTGCAATCGCCACTCTTTGCTGCTGCCCGCCGCTAAGCTCTGTCGGCTTATGATTTGTCCTGTCGCCCAGCTCAACAAGCCCAAGCAGCATGGCTGCCCTTTCCTTCCTTTTTTCTTCATCAACGCCCTGGAAAATCATGGGCAGCATCACGTTCTCAAGGGCTGTAAGCGTTGGAATAAGGTTGAACTGCTGGAAAATAAACCCTATTTTCCGCCCCCTTATCTGCGCAAGCTCTGACTCTGAAAGCTTTGATATGTCGTGCTGCTCAAGCGTAATTTTTCCTTTTGTCGGCACATCCAAACATCCTATCATGTTGACTGCTGTTGATTTTCCGCTTCCTGAAGGGCCCATTATTGCAAGGAACTCGCCTTCCTTCACGTCCAATTCAAGCCCTTGTAGCGCATTAACCTCTATATTTCCCATTTTGTATGTTTTCCACACATCCTGAAGCTTTATGATTTGCCTCATCTTACTGCCTTCAGCCTTTTGATGGTTCCCCTCAGGACAGCCTTGATTTTTTTCCTGTCCTTTCCTGTCGAGTAAAGCTCGAATATAGTCGCCCTGAACTCATTCAGCTCAGGGTTAAGCTCCTTGAACGGAAGCTGCCCCTTTTTCAGGCTGTTGAAAATCTCGAGCATGAAATTCATTTCCCTTCTGTCCGTTATCTTTCCGAATGCGCTCCATGTTGCAATTAATTTGTCAACTAGGGAGTTCTTGCTTTTGTCTATAATGGCAAGATGCTTTCTTCCCTCCTTTGTCAGAAAATAGAGCTTTTTTCTTCCTTGGGCTTCAACTTCAACCAGCTTCTCCTTCAGCAGCTTTTCAAGAAGCGGGTAGATGGAGCCGAAGCTGGGCTTCCATGTGCCTGTGTCCCTTTCTATCTGCTTTATCAAGCCATAGCCCGAGAGCTTTTTATTATGCAAAGTTTTCATCACAATCAGCCTTAAATAGCCCGCCATCATTTTATATCGCCCTCGATACAAAAAAAAATTGCTTTGCAATTTTGAGTATTCGAAAACGATATGTATCGTTTTCGATATATCGACTTCGATATATTGATAATGCATTATGGATATTTAAATATTTCGGGTTTTGCAGCGCAATCCGCTCAGCAATAGCTTTTTAAAATAACCCTGTTTCTTGCCAATCCTATGAAAGACAGAAAGGAAAAGAAGCGCTGGGGGCTGATACTTTTCATAGTGATTATAATGGTAGGCACGTCTGCCAGCTTCGTGCTGATTGGCTCCCAGCAAAATGAGGTTGCCAAATACAACGGAATAAAATTCGTAAGCCAAAACAGCGTTTGGATTGCAAAAATAAGCGGCAAAGATGCCGCCTTCAGCTTTTTGCCAGGTGATGTGGAAAGCATTCGTTTATCCGGGGAGTCTGCGCAAAAATTAAAGGGCAGGCTTGAAATAGACGTTACTTACGACTTGAACAGCACTTACAGGGAGCCGATTGCGCTTGCACAGCACCAGATGGGGCTGACTTTGGGGCAGTACAACATTTTTGTCAGGAAGGGATTCACAGCAAACAACACTTTTAACCTCCCAATAATAACATGCAATGACGCGACATCGATTGTGCCTGTTGTATATTTCAGGCAGGGAAACGCAACAAGCATAAATGCCGAAGGCGACTGCATTATCGCAGAGGCTTCGTCAGGCGAGGGCTTTATAAAGGCAAAGGACAGGATTCTGTACGGCGTGCTGGGTGTCATAAAATAATGGATCCGAAAAAAAAGCTTGAGGTATTGGAGGGAAGTTTTGATTCAGGCGTTATAGGGAAGGAGGAGTACGATAAATGGAAGGAAAAGCTGGAGCCTGACGTGAAGGAGTTTGACAGGAAAGTTGAGGAGATGGGCAAGGAAGAGCAAAATCCCGAAGAGCAGCCAAAATCCTCGGAAAAGGCTTTGATAATAAGCATTGCCGTAATTGCCATTCTGTTTGCCGCAATATTCACCTACAGCATTTTCAGCAAGGAGCAGCCAAAAACTCTGGAGGAGCTGCATGTCCTGAACTTGAAAGGAAAGCTTAAGCCCGAGCAGGGCTATGTCTACAAGGGAGTTTACAGCTTTGTCAAATTCGATAATTTTTGGTACACCGGCCTGAATTCCCCGAAAGGGACAAAAACCTACAGCATGAATTTTAGATACTCTCCAAATGAGTTGAAAGATATTGTTATAGAAGGCAGCCTTGACAGGGACTTTTTTAACAGCAAAAATGAGTTTTATCCCACGTTTAATCCAACAGGAAACGAGCTTACCCATGTTCAGCTTGCAATTGCGGATTTTGACACGCATCTTGCAAAGGTCTTTGAAAAAAATCCTATAGGATCTTGCGACAGAAATGAAACACAAATTTGCAAAAGCCGCCCGATAGTCACTTGCGACGACAAGGACAAGCTTGTGCTTTACGTAAAAGAATCGGAAAAATTCAGGGCGTATTACAATGGCAACTGCATTGTTGTTGAGGGAAAAGGCTTTGACCTGGTGAAGGGCGTTGACAGGATTCTGTACAATTTATATAACATAATGGGGCAGGAAGAAGAATAATGGAGCATTACTATTCCGAGCAGCAAAAATCATTTCTTAAAATCAAAAAAATAGGGCAAAAAATAAGAAATGCTGATTTTGAGTTCTGTACCTCATCCGGCGTATTTTCCAAGGAAAAAATAGACAAAGGCACTTTGATTTTGGCTGAAAATATGCAAATTGCAAAAAATTCCAATGTTCTTGACATTGGATGCGGCATTGGCGTTCTTGGGATTGTTGCGGCTAAATTATTTAATGCCAATGTTGTTATGGGTGACATCAACAAAAGGGCTGTAATGCTGGCAAGGAAAAATATCACATTAAACAATGTGAAAGCAGAGGTTTTGCATGGCAACCTGTATGAAAAACTCAATAAAAATGATTTTGATGTTATTTTATCTAATCCGCCCCAGACAGCAGGAAAGGAATTGTGCTTTAAATTAATAGAAGAGTCAAAAAATTATTTAAAATATAATGGAAGCTTACAATTAGTTGCGAGGCACAAAAAAGGCGGCAATACATTAAGCAAAAAGATGGAAGAAGTTTTCGGGAATGTAAAAGTGATTGCTAAAGAGGCTGGATACTGGGTTTATTTGAGTGAGAAAGAATGATTTCTACAACTCCCTTATCCCTTCCTTTGTCACAGCCATCAGCCTTACTCCGACCCCCAGTTTCAACAAGGCAGATAAAATTGCCATGTGCTCCTTGCCTGAGCCAGAAACAATGTTTAAGGCCACTTCCAAGTCACTTATTTTCCCCCTCAATCCTTTTTTAATGTCCTCAATCAATTCAAAAACAGGCTTCTGGAAGTCAACAACAACAAACTCAACTTTTTTTTCAGCCTTGAAATTGCTTTTGCCGAATTCGTTTGTAATCAGAAATATATTTTTCCAGTCCTGCTCTTTTATTAAGCGGGCAACATGCCCCCAGCTTTTCTCCCCTGATGAAAGGCACGCAACCAAGTCTGTCATAAAGGCTTAGAAAAAACCGGCATATATTAATGTTTTGGGGCTGATTAGAATATAATAAAGTTCAAAAGACGAGAGCGACTTCTTAAAGCACTAGTGATTGAAGTAAACCGCTTGTGCTTCTTTGCCTGAAAGCTATAGCTAAAATCGAAAGTTATTTAAACAACTTGCCCCACAAAATTGAATTGCACAAAGGCTGAAGGGGTTGTTCTTGTTTTTCTCCCTTATATTTTTTGGGGATTATGGTTGCGAAAAACAACGTTTTTCGAAACCCCCGAAAATAGGTGATTTTCGATGGCAAGAAAAATTTCTACAATACCAAAGGCGTCTGTGGCAAGAATCCTTATGAAGGCAGGCGCAAAAAGGGTTTCTGCTAACGGGGTGGATGCATTCACGGAAGTTCTTACAGACATAGCAGTCAAAATCTCCTCAAAGGCTGCGCAGATAGCGAAGCACGCAGGCAGGAAAACCGTGCATGAGGGGGATGTAAGGCTGGCTGCGAAATAAAGTTGTTCTGGTTTTTAAGAAAATCTTTTAAACAATCCGCTTTTCTGGCATATACAATGGGCTGGTAGTTAAACCTGGTATAATGCGCCCTTGGCTAGGGTGAGGCTCCGGGTTCAAATAGACGCAAGCGGGCAAAGCTTGCGCTTTGCAAGTCCCGGCCAGTCCATTTTTTAAAATGTTCAAACTAATCTACACAGCAGACCTGCACGGCAACGAGAAATTCTACAAAAGGTTATTAGAAAAAGCCGAAGACGAAAACGTTAATGCAATAGCAATCGGCGGCGATTTGTGCGGCAGGGAAGGAAGCACTATAAAAGAAAAAGTCAGCAGCCAAAAAATATTTCTTGAGAAATTCGTGCTTCCGTTGCTCAAGGAATTCAATAAGAAAAATAAAAACACCGAAATATATGCCATAATGGGCAATGACGACTTCAGGGAAAATTTAGATATTTTAGAAAATGCTGACAAAAATAAAATATTGAAATCAATACATAAAAAATCGATAAAATTGAACAAAAGCTTTAGCATCGCCGGCTACAGCTTTGTGAACCCGACACCTTTCAGGCTGAAAGACTGGGAAAAGCCAGATTTTGAAGGTGATGGTGCGCCAACTCAGTTATTTAATGAAGAAATAAGAAGCATTGGGAAAGAAAACGGCACAATACAAGAAGATTTAAACCAATTAAAACAATTGTCAAACCCTAGATGTAATATCAACAGGCGCCCATGTCGGCAGCAGGGCGATAAGAAATTTCATGGAAAAAGAGCAGCCTTTGCTTTCATTGCACGGGCACATACACGAAAGCCAGAAGATGAGCGGCTCGTGGAAAGACAAAATTGGAAATACAATCTGCATAAATGTCGGAAGCAGCTATCCGGAAGACAAGCTGAATTGCGTTGTTGTTGATGTTGAAAATTTAAATAACATCAAATATTTAGAATTAAAATGATAGGCATAATTTCCGACACGCATGAAAACGAGGAAGCCACAAAAAAAGCCGTAAAAATATTCAGGGATAAAAATGCCGAGTTTGCGGTGCATTGCGGAGACATAATATCCCCTGCAATGCTGGAGCACTTCAAGGGCTTGAAAATGAAATTCGTATTTGGCAACAATGACGGCGAGAAGGAAGGCCTGAATAAGATGGCTCAGGAGCTTGGCTTCGGTGAAATAAAGGAAGAGCTGGAATTTGAGCACAAGGGCAAAAAATTCTATGTTTATCATGGGATAAATGAAGAAAAGCTTGATTCAATAATCCAAAGCAATAAATATGACTATGTTTTAACCGGGCATACCCACATAAAAAAGGACGGGAAGGCAGGCGGCACAAGGGTTATAAACCCAGGCGCGTTGTTCAGGATTTATCCTTACACAATAGCCATGCTTGATGCCGAAAAAGACGAATTGGAATTTATAAAAATCCCGCAAAGGTGAAAATGGAAGACTGCATATTCTGCAAGATTGCCGATGGCAAAATACCGGCTGCAAAAATTTACGAAGACGGCAAAATAATAAGCTTTCTTGACATAATGCCCGCAAACAAGGGCCACTGCCTCATTGTCCCGAAAAAGCACGCCCAGACATTGACTGAGATGGGTGATGAGGATTTGGCGGCTTTAATAAAAGCGGCCAAGAAAGTTGCAAGCGCCTTGTCGTTAAGCTTCGGCAATGGCAGCTTCAACATTGTGATGAACAACGGAAAGGAGGCAGGGCAGATTGTCAATCACGCGCACATACACATTATCCCAAGGTTCCAGAAGGACAGGCTTAGGCTGAAATGGAGCCACTTAAAATACGAAGGCGATGAAATAAAGGAGTACGCCGAGAAGATAAGGAAGTTTATTTGAGTAACCTTTTTAAAACGATATTCTATACTTTATAAGAATGGGGGAAAAAAGATTTTTTGCAGATATAGCGGATATTAGGGAAAGGGTGCCGCTTAAACTAGAGCAGTTGCTTAAAGATTCACCCGTTAGCGTGAAAGAAGGTAAGCTATTTTTTACTTATTGGCTGAATATGGAACCATGGGAAGACAAGCCTCTGCTGGTTGATAATGAAGGGCAGTTTTGGATTGGCAAAAATTCCAGTGGAAGCAATCTTTTATTTGAAGAGTATGGGAGAAATATGAGTGAATTTTTAGGCTGCCCTTCGCCAGAAGTAGACTATGACGATTCTAATGGAAAGCCTTTGGTTTTATCAAAATTTATTCATCCTTCTCGAGGACATTCATTGGAGGAATTAAAAGCTCGTGGCCAAGTCACAATTGTTTCAAGATTGCTAGCGGCATACTCAAGAAAAATTACAGATAACCAAGAAAGACTGTCTGGAAGGCTAGATTGCGATATTAATCTTCATCAATTTTTAATAGATTCTCAAGATGTTTTTTATCAATTTGACTTCTCACGTCCTGTAGGGGAAATATTATACTTTACTGATGTAAAACTAAAATTAAATGTTTTTGGCTTGACTGCCGACCCAGATAATGAAATTATAAAAAGGCAAATTGCCCAACTTAGGCAATGCAGTTTTGAGGAATTATACAAGGCATATACCAAAAAATCTTGTCAGATATTTCCAGACCAAACAAAGAATTATTTGTCTATGTTTTTATGGAATTTTAATAATATTGACCGTTTGCTGTATTCCTTGCATATGGCAAATGGTTATAGGCCCATTCGTCTTATTATACACCCAAAAAGTCAAGATTTGTAGCAATCTTTTTAAAACAATATCTTATTCTTTTGCTTCATGCCGAAGTAACTCAGCTTGGCTAGAGTGATGCTCTCATAGGCGTTGCTTAGAAAGGCATAAGTCGGGAGTTCAAAAGCTGTTTGGCGGAAAGTCTCCCCTTCGGCACTTTTTCCGAAACATTTTAATAAATTAAGAATATCCTGTTGTTTGGTGGTTTTTCATGGAAATGAACATACAAAATCTGAAATTAAAAATCGGCGACAAGGCTCCAAACTTCAGCCTGCCGGGAGTTGACGGAAAGGCTTATTCCCTGGGCAGCTTCAGGGGCAAAAAGATACTGGTCATTGTGTTCATGTGCAACCACTGCCCCCAGGATGATTTTGGAATAAAAGGCGTTCAGGTTGTCGGCATCAATGCAAACGACGAAGTCAACTACCCTGACGACAGCTTCGATAAAATGATAGAGGTGAGCAAAGAAAAGAAAATAAATTTCCCTTACCTAAGGGATGAAGACCAAAAAGTTGCAACAGCCTATGGCGCGCAGTGCACCCCGGAATGCTTTGTATTTGACGGCGAGAGAAAGCTGAGATACCATGGAAGGGTTGATGACAGCCCAAAAGATGAAAGCAAGGCCACCGTCAGCGACTTGAGAAATGCAATAGAGTCATTAGTCCATAACAGGAAAGTTTCTATTGGACTGACGCCTGCAATCGGCTGCTCGATAAAGTGGAGATGAAATTATTCTTTCAAATTCTCCAAACACTTTTCGTAATTATATCTTAACGCTTGATTATTTGGATGTTTTTTCAGCTGCCCCTCCAGAATCTTTTTTGCCTGCTCGAATTTTCCAATTGACATATAAACAACCGCAAGATTGTTGGCTGGCGACGGATTTTCAGGATTGTGCTTCATGCTTTTTTTAAAATACTCAACTGCGCGATTTTTGTCATTCATACCAAGATAGATTTTTGCTATTTCCGAAAAAACTAATTTATAGCTTGGATTAATTTTAGCGGTTTTCTCAAAATATTTCAGGGCATTGCTGAAATCATTCCTGCCGAGAAACATGCGGGCTGCCTGGTAATTGTATCGCGCATTTTCAGGCTCTTCCTCAAGCTGTTTCAGCATAATTTTTGAGTTTTAAACAGCCTGACCAAATTGTGCGGGATGTAGAATGGATATTGCCTGACTAATCCAAAATCCGAATCATTCTTTAAAGCACCTTCAAAAAAATTGTTTATGTAGCTTCTTTGTTCAAGCTGCAATCCCACCAAACCGCTTCCAGCGTTCTCAATTGCATCTTTTATTTTTTTCAAGTCTTTTTCTTCAATTACTTCATCAGCGTCCATGACCAAAATCCAGTCTTTTGTTGCGTGCTTAAGGCTTTCATTTCTTGCAGCGGAAAAATCGTCAATCCACTTGAAGTCAATGATTTTTGCTTTGAACTTTTTTGCTATTTCCTTCGTCTTGTCTGTGCTGCCCGTGTCAACTATTATAATTTCATCGGCAATTTCCCCAACAGAGTTCAGGCATTGCTCTAGGTATCTCCCTTCATTTTTAGTTATCATGCATAATGATATTGTTTGCGGCATTTTATAAAGATATCAAAAAGCGCCAAGGCCCGGAATTTCATAGCCGAGTTTCGCTCTGGCTGCTTTGAACCGAGAAGCCCTTGCGGGCAGCAGTTAGCTCTCGGGGCTTTACGCCCAGTAAAATGTCAACGGGTTTATGCCGTTGGTTCGAGACTGCCGCAATGCCGGATTCTGCCACCTTGGCATATTGGAGAATATTTGCCTTGTTTTAAAAGGTTGTTATGGCTACGCCTAATCTCTGTAATCACTACTTTATAGTGGTTTAAAATAGTAAACTTTATATATTAGTGTTTAAAATTAAACTGCCATGGGAGAAAAACAAGCAGAGCGCAGCTTGGCAATTTTGGTTGAGTATCCTACAGGAACACTAGAGTTGTTTGAGGCTAAGTTGAGTGGGATGCGTTCTGATGCTAAACCAGTGGGGAATTATTCCATAACAAAAGTTGATTTAAGAGGTAATAATCCTGAGCAAGTACTGAAAAAATTAATCGACTATATTGGAAAGCCAGAATATCCAATTTTGGTGGTTAAGGAGCACCAGGGTACACCTTTAAGCCAGGAAGACTTAGTCTGTCTGGTTTCAGATTATTTTTCAAAAGATGAGTCTAGTGGTGAAAGTGACACTTTGGGGTTTCTAATTCAGTTGTCACCAGAACAAGAGCAGGATTTAGAGAATTTAATTAGGCATGTGCCTGTTGTTTATGAGGTTGGGGATAGTGCAGAATTTGGTTGGTATACTCTCAATTCAAATAAAAAAAGCTAATGGTCGCTGCAGTCCCACTTGAACCCGCAGTTCGGGCATATCAGCTTGCAGTGCCTCTCGTGCATTTCTGTGTTGCAGACTTCGCAAATGACCTTCTCAGGATTTTCCTTCACACTTAACACCGAACGAGCCGTAGCTTAATGTCAGGTTGAACTTCTTGCACAATAAATTCATCACTATTAAATTTTTCTCGGAGTCCTTGACGATGCACTGCCTGAAGCCTTTGTTGTCCCAGTTTGCGATGCCGTCCACTTTTTTGCAGAAAGTTATAAAGTCTTCCGGCTTTTCAATGCTTACAGATTCAGTCGCATTTTTTATTTCTTTCTCAATCTCTTTAACCTCTTCCGGGACAGTTATGAATGCCCAGAACAGGCTCGTGAGCACAACGCCTATAATCAATGCCCCTATGAATATAGCCCAGGCCTCAAGCTCTGAATATGTTTTTGCCATTAAAGAGTAGAAATGAAAACGGCTTTAAAAAGGTTTAGAAGCTAAAATGCTGGTTAAATAATTGGGATAAATTTCTCTAAAGTATATCCTAAAGCAGGTTGTTACTCAAATATAACAAAAATTTATTACTATGTAAATTTTAATTTTATTGATGCCTTTTCTGGTATTTTTTTTAATTTTCTTCATTTTTTAACTACAATTTCATATATTTATTATCCCAAAAAATAAAAATTGGATAAAAACTTTAAGAAATATTTATATTTTTTATAAAAATCGGATAAAAAAGAGGGGTGGTAGATTGGCAAGTGCGCATAACCTAGCACGTGTGCTAGAAGAGGAAATAGATTCCGTTTGGCAGCAATATGCACCAGCATATTCAAGGGTTCTTCCGCGAGTTTCTTTTTATGCCGATTTAGCCGACAGAATGGTAAGCAGCGTTGAAGGACATCATCGAGTATTGGATTTAGGATGTGGTCCGGGCATTATTGCTGAAAAATTAGCTAAAAGAGGACACGAGATTGTCGGTGTTGATAGTGATTTAGCAATGTTGGAGTACGCGGTGAAAAGGCTAGCAAGCTGCAAAGATGCCAGAGTTGAGCGCCAAGATGCCAATTCATTGAGCTTTAAAGAAGAAACGTTTGATGGGGTAGTCTGCAATAATGTGCTTTATTATGTAGAAACCCCTTTTAGATTATTAAAGGAAGCTTTCCGTGTTCTTGCAAGCGGCGGAGTATTTTCTGTTAGTGGTCCGACAAGAAGATTTAACAAAAAGGTATTGGATGCGCAAATGGAAAAAGAGCTTAGAACCAATGGTTCATACGAAAGATTCAGAAATGATATTGATGTAATAAAAAGATGTAATGATTCAATAGCTTCAAAAGGTATAAGGAATCCATTTGATAATTCCGAACTGGAAAAAATTTTAATGGAAGTGGGCTTTTCAGAAATAATAACCTCCACCTCAGCCTATCTTGGGCAGAATTATTTTGTTTCTGCTGTTAAAGCGCCCATAAGCAAAACAGATTTGTTAAAACACGATGTTGTCAGGCAAAATGTTGTGGTAAGCGGCAAAATACAAATTCCCATGGGGAATAGGGGGGTTGTAATAGACGATTACGAATTTAATATAGCAAGAACGCCAGAAGAAATGGTTGAAATATTCAATTTAAGGTATAGGGCTTACTCCCAAGCAGGTCTTTTCAAACCCGGCTCACTTCAAGCTCCTTACGATTTTGACAAATTTGATAAAAATGCTGTGCTGATATATGCGCGAAACAGGATAAATGGGCGTATCGAAGCCACCAACAGGCTTATATTGGATTCAGGAATGGGGCTTTATCTGGAAGGCTCGTATGATATAAGCAGTCTGAGGGCTGCTGGGGGAAGGCTTGCTGAGGGCTCCAGGCTTGCCGCAGATCCTCAAGGGCAAAGAATAGTCCTAAATGGAAGAGACTATTATTTGAGCGACTTAGTGTTAGACAGGACAACAGAGTTTGCCTGGCATTTCGGCATTACGCATATTTTGGGCTTGGCAAGGACTAAATTAAAGAAACTTTTTGCTAAAAATGGCTTCTATCCAATAGAAGATGGTGCAAAACCAATAAACCTCAAAGATGGAAAAATAAATCCAAAGGAAGACCTTTATCCCGTTGCTTTAGACGTCAACAGGGTTTTTCATGGAATAAATTTGCAAAGATTTAACCCAACAAGTAATATTTATGTTCCATCCTCTCCTCAATTATCCCAATAATATGCTTATTTTTTATTTCTTTTCTGTATCTCCCTATTAAGGAGTCTTTTTTATCCCGGGCAAAACCTATTGTGTAATAAATATCATTATTAATTATTTTATGCTTAATAGACTTTACATTTTTACCAAGAGAATATTGAACCATTCCAAGAATGCTGCCGCCATTGAGCTGTATATCGGCGATTAACTCGGAGTCCTTAAACATCGCTTTGAATTGAAATAAAGAATAGCTATTTGAAAATCTGGCAATCAATTTTTTATGTTCTAATTTGATTATTTTACCATTACCTACTCCAAAAAGCTCTAATTGATTCAAGAGGGAATTAAAAGTAGCCATCTTATTTGTTATGCCAAACTTATTTATTTGAAATAATATTGCTATCTTTGCCTGAACTGCTGCCATGTAGCATAATTCTTTAGAGACGCCAATTTTCTTCTTATCCAGGAATCCAAAAGTAATTAAAAAAACCGGCATTGGAAAAAATGCGCAGTAAACATTCCAAACTGTCAACTTTCCAGATTTTAGCTTTAGTTGGCCCAAATCTATGATTTTTTGAATCAAAGTATTCGGATAGAGTGATTTGTGCTCAGAATACAGATTTTCCCATATAATCACATTGTCTATTTCTTCCTGCTCAAATACTTCATTTTTGAAAGGATTATCAAATGTCAAGTAAAATATACAGAAATTCTTATTCTTTGAAATGCATTCTTTTTCTACAAAAAAACAATCTTTTGCAATAATTTTTGATAAGCATCCTGCATAAAGCCCCGCTAGAAAAAAATCAATGTTTTCTTTTTGATTTCCAAATGTTTTTTTGTACTGCTTTGCAATTGGATTTGTTGCATTTGAAATCATGCATATACCAACTTTTAAATTTAAGCGACTGATTAAACCCTGCCCAAAACCAAGATTCTCAAATTCCTTTAAAAAAATTCTAATTAATCTTGAACTTGATGCATTTTTGTTTAATAAAACCAATTTATTTGTGATTAATCTTCCCAAACTTTTCCCCATCTTGAAGGAGAGTTCGTCATAAAGTTTACCTATTTTTAATTGTAAGATTCTTTGCAATACCACATAAGAAAACATTGGTGTAAGAAATTTTGGAATTTGATTTGTTATGGAGTAAGGACTAGGGTTTATTAATTTATTAAGGAGCCTATCCCTCATTTTTACTCTTCAAATTTGTGTACCACTAAACCTCTTGGGGTTATTTCCACAGGATGCACATCCTCGTCATTTTTAGTTTCGCGCATCTTTCTTATTGTTAATGTTCTTGAATATTTTCCTCCAAGGGTTTCATAATTTATATGAATTATTCCATCACAAATAAACTCTGAAACAGTATCTCTGGAAAGCTGCCCCTCTACTGTTTGGGATATGAGCAAGGAGGTGACACCATCTCTTATATCTCGCAAATCGTTGATGAAAGTGTACATAAATCGCTTAATCGATATTTCCGTCAAATCAGTAACTTTAGAGTAAGTTGTCGGGGTGTTTATTGAAAGAGTAGACAAGGAGTCAATAACCAGCCTTTTGACAGAATTTTTTTTTGCCAGGCTTATTATCTCAAAAGCTGTTGTCTCCTTAATGCTGTTTGCAGGTATGCTGAGAATCTTAACTTTGTTTGCCTTTTCCAATTTGTCAAATTCCCAGCCAAACTGCAAAGCCTGGCTTTTGAGGCTTTGCTCCCTTTCCTCAAACGACACATACAATCCATTTTCATTGAATTGGGTTGCGCCATTATACAAAAACTGCAATGCAAAAATGGTCTTGGATGTCCCAGGCGTGCCGCTCAGTAAAACTATCTTGCCTTTTGGGAAGCCGCCCTCAACAAGCTTGTCAAACCCCTTTATTCCTGTTTTTACCCTATCCATTTTATAGCCCTATCTTGTCTATCACATAAATAAAAATTGTTTTGGTCTTGGTTTCTATTTTTTGGCACGTTGTTTTGGCGTTGAATTTCATGTTTTTTCTCAATTCTTTCGGAATCAGGAAGTATTTTGTCGCTTCGTTTTTGCCGCGCTGGCTTATATTTGCCTTTATATCAGCCACGTTCTCAGAGAAAATATGTATATTGTTCATGAAGCCTTTAAGCTGGGTTGCTTCCTCATAATCCAAGGACACCTCAAAAACTACCTTGCCATCGTCCTTTATCCTCGAGCTCAGGATTGCGCCCATGAAAATCTCGTATTTGTATGAATATAAAAACTTTTCGGAGTTAAAAGCCCAATTTTTTATCCTTTTTGGAGGATATTTATCCTAAAAAATGCGAATTGTTTATATATTTATATTTATGTGATACAAGTCATTTATTTGAGTTAAAATGTCGTTTTTTGGCAAATTAATCATGAATAAGCAGCATGGCAAAGAAAAGGCTGCTGGGAGCAAGATTGAGGTATTCCTCATCCCCACCAAAATCTATCAGGAAAAATTGCTTGGAATTGTCAAAAATGCAGTGCAGGAATTTAAGGGCAGATTGTTATACATAAGCCTAAACAAGCCTGCTGAAAAAATTATCGAGACTCTTCAGAAAAATGGCGTTGATGCAGGAAGACTGCTGTTTATAGATGCTGTAACAAAGGATATCCAAGCAGGTATTTCAGGCCAAGGCATTGTTTATATACCTTCTCCCCAGAATTTTGATCAATTCAATGCCGAATTAAGCCAAATTCTTGAAAAAGAAAAGTTTGAATGCTTTATCTTTGACTCATTGAGCACCATACTGCTCTATCAGCCTGACTTGGCTATTGTGAAATTTACTCATGACCTAATTACAAAGCTTATAGTTGCGCATGCCTGTGGCAAGTTCACCTGCCTGATTGAGGATGTGAATTCCACTCTGATAAAAGACGTTTCCATGTTTGCAGACGAGGTTATAGACATGAGCGAGCAGAGGCAAGCAGCTGTTAAAACATACATCACAAAAAAGGAAGAGGCTATAGCAAAATTAGAAAATGAGCTGAAGGCTATTAAAGAAGCGTATGCATTAAAATTCATGTCAGACGAGTCTTATTTAAAATCAAAAGGAAGAGTGGAGTCCAAGCTGGAAAGCTTGAAGAGTAAGAGAAGAAATATTAAATATTGAGGGTGGGCAAATTGGCTAAAAAAATACTGATTGCCTGTGATGGAAATGGTAGTGGCGCATTTATAAAATCTCTTTTGGAAAAGGAGGGTTATGCAGTATCTATAACCAATAGCGCAAAAGAATTTACAGATATACTAAGAAATGAAAAATATGATTTGGGATTTATAAACTTCTTTATGCCTGAAATGAGCGGGAGGGAAATAGCGGAAAAAATAAGAAATGCAAAAATTGAAAATACTAAGCTCATTTTGATGAACGTTGAGCATTTTGGCGCAAGGGGTGAAGAAGAGCTAAGGAAGCTTGGCATCTCTGCATACATATATGGAACGATATATGGAACTGGCAATGGCCATTTTAAGAAGTTCATCAAAGAGATTATCCGATAATTTTGCCTATTAAAATTTAGGATAAACAATTCAAGATAATTATCCATCTTTTTTACAAAGATTTAAATAAAACTTATTTCAATAAAAATCGCAAATGGTTGAGCTTGAGTTCATCGACAACATTGTGGATATAGTTGCGATATTAATTTCAGTATACTCCTTATACATGGGCTTCAGGCTGACAAAAAAGCTTTATGGCGGAAAGTTTACTTCTGTTTTGCCTCCACTTATAGCTTCATTTGCACTTATTTTTATGAAAGCAATTTTTGAGCTTATTTTTGAGAATTTGCTGCCGGAGTTAGGCGAAAGCCTGGTTTTTATTTTTAGCATACAAATGCTCCAGATTATAGCCGGTATTTTGCTGATAAATGCCTTATACCAGCTTTATCAGGTGTCGTTTGCGACAGCTGGATTTATTGAGAAATAAAATGGAAGAACTATTGCTTGGCACAATTACAGGGTTGAAAGTTGCAGTCTTTTTTGTAGTCCTGATTTACATATATTTAGCCAGGATATCCTTAAAGAAAAGCGGCATTTACTGGCTTGCTTTGGTGGCGCTTTCATTTTTTGTAATGTCCATAAGGGAGTTTTTGTATGTGATGGGCATTTCCAGTGAAGAGGGAATGCCTGCATGGATAATCTCTCATGAAAACCTTGACTTGTTTTTTGGTGTGACATTCTTAGCTGTAGCGCTTGGCTTCTTTTTCTTTTTTAATCACATCAGCAAGAACATAAAAGATTACAGATAAGATAATGGCAGCCAAACTGGATTTTAAGAGCCTTGAGAATGCAGAGCTTTTACTGGTTGTAGCTCCGAGCGACTCGACGCAACAGGTAACTTTGGATATCTTGAAATATTTTGTAAACACAAAAAACAGCTTTTGCGTATATGTGACAGTATCCAAACCTTACAACACAATCATCAATATTCTGAACAAAAGCGGCATAAAAACAGACAGGATATTTTTCATTGACTGCATAACGAGCTTGTCAACAAGCAGCAGCGTCATGCGCGCTGGAAATTGCGTTTTTTGCCAGCCGCAGGCATTGACAAACATTTCCATTGCCCTGACTAATGCAATAGAAAGCCTGCCAAAAGACAATGATAAGCTGCTTATTTTGGATACTTTAAGCACCTTAATGCTTTATAACGAGGCTGGCACAGTGACGAGGTTTGCGCATGTGCTTACAGGAAAGCTTAGAGCATGGGGAGTCAAGTCTATAATTCTGACTTTAGAGGAAGAAACAGATAAAAAGATTATTGCCCAGCTGGGGCAGTTTTGCGACAAGACTATAACCATTTAAAACACATTCTGCTCGGGATAAACCCTTATGCCTTCCTTATCCACTATCTCCAGTGGAAAAGTTTTTGTCGAATGCTTTGAGCCCCTCAGCTTGTAAATCTCTATTGCCCTTGTCCTTGTATCGCCTTTCTTAAAGTTATACAATCGCAAAATGCCGTCCACTTCAAAGTCCAATGGCGAGCCTTTGTCCTCTTCCACATCATACTCCGCTACAAGCAAGACTGTGACGCCCCAGCTTCGCAGCATTTCAAATAGATTTACGTGAGCTTCCCTTTTTGCCACTTCTGTCGGGAATAGCAGAGAATAAGCGTTTATGGAGTCAATTGCAACCCTTTTGGCTTTGATGTATCTCGCGGTTCCATATTTCAATCCGAGGTTTTTGTTGTAAACAGCTTTTCTGACATCTTTTGGCGAGATTTCGATTATTCTCAGCTTATTGTCCTTTTCAAACTTCTCTAAATCCCAGCCGAAGTTTTTCATGTACTGCACCAACTTGTCTCTTCTTTCCTCAAATGTCAGGTACACGCCATGCTCATTACGCTCTACAATTCCTTTTATGAGATACTGCAGCGCAAAAATGCTTTTGCCGCTTCCAGGACCGCCGGCTATTAGGTTGATGCTGTCCCTTACGAAGCCGCCGCTCATTGCTTCGTCTAAGCCTTTTATGCCAGTAGGCACCCTTTCAGCGTAATATGCATTCTTCATCAGATTAATCCCTTATTGAATACTATATAAATAATGCGGATACTCTAGGATAAAAAAAACAAGTTATGGATAAAATTATTGTAAATCAAATTTTTTAATCGAAAATTTGGCAAGTTTGATTAAAACATACACCGCCAAGGAAGCAATTATCACAATCCAGTACTGCTCCGGCCACAGCAATCCGAATGAAAAATATCCGTATGAAAACGGATAAAGAAGAATCCCGTCATGGTAAAGCCTTGTAAAGCTGTCTGCAAAAAGATGCAGCATGAATCCCGATGTAATAAAAAGATATGTTTTTTTCCAGTCGTACCTGAAAAAAGGCACAGCCAATCCCGG
>JAGVXS010000075.1 GCA_018303685.1 Candidatus Woesearchaeota archaeon | reverse complement strand
ATCACCTATAGGGGGTACTTTTTCTCAAAAACCCGATTCTGAACCATTTTTGTATACTATAATGGCAATATTTATATACTATAAACTATGCCCAAATTTCTTGATATGGATTTTAAAAACAAGGACGTAATATCAATCAACGACTTCTCAAAGGAAGAGCTTTTGCACATTCTCAAGGTTGCAAGGCAGATGGAGCAGAAGCCGAAAGGCAACCTCCTGAAGGGAAAAATCCTCGCAACATTGTTCTTCGAGCCCTCGACAAGGACAAGGCTGAGCTTTACTTCAGCAATGGAGCAGCTTTCAGGGGAAGTGATTGGATTCTCAAATGCAAACACAACCTCAATACAAAAGGGCGAGTCGCTTTGGGACACTTTAAAGATGACGGAGCAGTACGCTGATGTCATTGTAATAAGGCATCCATTGGAGGGAAGCGCGAGGCTTGCTGCAGAAGCGGCTTCCATACCTGTGATTAATGGAGGCGATGGAAGCAACCAGCACCCGACACAGACCCTTCTTGACCTGTACACCATACAAAAAGTGAAAGGCAGGCTGGAAAACCTGCACATTGGCTTTGTGGGCGACTTGAAATACGGCAGGACTGTCCATTCCCTCGTCATCGCATTGTCGCATTTCAACCCAACTTTCTACTTCATAGCGCCTGACGAATTGCAGATTCCAGAAAACTATCTTGACGAGCTGTTCCGCAAAAAAATCAAGTACTTCAAGACAAGCGACTTGAACAGGTTCGGAAAGGAAATTGACATATTGTACGTCACAAGGATACAAAAGGAGAGGTTTCCAGACCCGCTGGAGTACGAGAAATTCAAGGGTGTTTACAGGATTGACAATGAATTTTTGCAGCATGCCAAAAAAGACATGAAAATAATGCATCCATTGCCAAGGATTGATGAAATCGACAAGAGCGTTGACTCAACGCAGCATGCAGCATACTTCGAGCAGGCTGCAAACGGCATTCCGGTAAGGAAGGCGCTGCTTGCTTTAGTGCTGGGAAAGGCAAAGTAAATGGCAAGAAAAAAATACTCAAAAAGGAAGGAAAGGGCAAGGAAAAAAGAAAAAATAAAGGCTAAAAAAGCAATTGCAATCCCAAATGAAGAGATAAAAAGAGAGCTTAAGATAAGCGCAATAGATGAAGGAACTGTCATAGACCACATTCCGACAGATGCGACTTTCAAGGTTGCCGAGATTCTTGACCTGGAAAACCACCAGGGCATTGTGTCAATAGCAACCAACCTGCAAAGCAAGAGGATAGGAAAAAAGGGCATCATCAAGGTGGGGGGCAAAAGCCTGACTCAGGCAGAAGTCAGCAAGATAGCAATTGTAGCGCCTGATGCAACAGTCAACATAATCAAGAATTATGACGTAAAGGAGAAAATCAAGGTAAAAACCCCCGATGTCATTGACAATGTCGTCAAGTGCTCCAATCCAGTCTGCATAACCAACAACGAGCAGGTTGCAACAAAGTTCTATGTTCTGAGAAAAGATCCTTTGAAAATCAAGTGCCACTATTGCGAGAGAAGCATGGGCAAAGATGATATTGAGATAATCTAAAATTTTGTTGTTTTCTTAAGTAGTAAAATTTCTTAATCACTACCAAAAAGTATTTATATAACTACTTTAATGGAAAAGGCAGGATGAAAAAAAAGACTATGCAGGCTATTTTTGCTGTTCTGTTTATTCTTGGACTTGTCATTGGCTACATCCTTCCCGGTGATGTAAAGACTTTAGCCAAAAAGCCCCTGAAAGCCGATGTTTTTGACGTGCCTAAAAGGCTGGGGCAGCTTGACTTGGAAACTCAGTACTTCAAATACGCAGTTCTTGCAGGTACAGAGACAGGAAGCATTGAACTGATAAGGCTGGACGACAAGATACCTTTACATCCACTTTGTTTATGTCTATAAGGGCAGGGCGAAGGGCACTGTAGGGGATGTTTCAGCAGAGGTCGGGGCAGGGCAATTGGTTGCAATTCCTGCAGGAGTGCCTCACAGCTTTGAGAGGATTGGGGATACGCCAGTTGAGATAATATTGTTTTCAACTCCACCATTCACGCCTGGCGACACGGTTTTCTTGGAGAATAAATAGATTAGGTTTTTGAAAAGTTTAATAAACATCCTGACTTATTAGTTCTATATGAAAAGATGGATTAAGGAAACAGCCAGGGATTTGTTTGCCTTTGGCAGCATTCCATTTTATTTTCTGGTTGTGGTAAGGGCTGTGATTGGAAAATACAATGTTTTTGTTTATCAAATGATTATAGCAGCGATTTTTGCAATAGTTGTTTTTACCAGCATATTTTATGATGCAGCCCTATATACTTTTTTTGCCGGCTTGGTTTTTGTCTTATTGCTTGTTTCAGCTTATTATTTAAAAAGAAAGATTAGCCCAATTTTGAGAGGCATAATCATCGGCGCTCTATCTTGCATTGCTGGCTATTACGGAGCTGTGCTGGTTTGAGAGAAAACTTTTATTTTAAGGCTGCTTGCTTATTTCGAAAGAATTAAGAGTTTGTCGCTGTATGAGCGCCTTTTTATATCTTGACCTCAAATTCTCTATCGCTTTTTCGGACATTTTTTGTTATGTAAGTGGTACCCCATTATGAATAGCTATATAAATGTTATCAAAACCTTTATATATTAAATCCAGCTAAAAAATCCCCTGATAAAAAATGGCTAACCGCTTGATAATGTTCACAGGCACTGAATGCGTGCACTGCAGGGAAATGCATCCATTAGTTGAGCAGCTTGAAAAGGAAGCTGGATTAAAGGTAGAGCATCTTGAAGTATGGCACAATGCCGAGAATGCTGCTTTTCTTGAGAGCATTGACAAGAATCCTGACGGAAGCGTGTTCTGCGGCGGCATTCCTCTTTTCTACAATGAGAAGACAGGCAAGAAGCTTTGCGGCAACCAAAAGTATGAAAAGCTGAAGGCGTGGGCTTTGGGGCAGATATAATTTTTATTAACAAGCTTTATAAATTTCCTGCCTTTTTTAGGGTTATGTCAACTGACTTGGGGGATTTGGTTAGTCTAGAGGCGTTTGAGAGGGATTTGCGTACAGACATGGATGGGGATTTTCTTGTGATGAGGGAGGAATGCGCCAAATTTGAAGGGCATAATCTTGTTGGCACTTTGTTGGTGTCGCCAAAAGGCTATTTAGGAAGTCGGCATACTCCAAATCTAACCTCTCCTTTAAAATATCGCGCTACTTTACGGCTAATGCTTAGCAAAAAAGAAAGATTCACCCCTTCAAGAGACAGGCCTGTTTTTTATGATTTGGGATGCGGCATCGGGACAATGGTGATTTATGCCGCACATGATGGCTGGTACGGGCTTGGAACAGAATTTGACAAGGACCATTTTGAAGGGGCGTTAGAGAACATGGGCATTGCAGCTGAAGCCAGTTTTATAGATAAAAATCATGCAATGGTTGCTTATGGCAGTTTTTTTCCAGAAGGGTTTGAAATCAGGCAAGATAGCAATGGCATGGACATGTTTAGGTGGTACCTTCAATCCAGAGAAGAAAAATCAGAAAGAATAGACATTCAAAGATTATTTAACTTTAATCTTTCTGAAGTTGATTTATTCTATCATTACCAAGTTGAGCTAAAGGACAATATTCTGAGATTTTTTGCTGAATATGCGAAAAAGGGGGCATTGCTGATGTTTGTCCCAATAATGGATGATAAGGCAGAAATGCCTAAAGGAGTGGAGTCACTAGGCTTATTCCATTCAGCATACTTGTTCCAAAAGGTTTAGGATAAGCCAAAACATTAATAAAACCCTTAATAAATTCAATGGCTGAAAATCAAGCTTGAAGTTAACGATAATTTCTCGAATATAAAAGCTACATTAAAACAGCACAGCTTGCACACAGTCTGCGAGTCTGCGCACTGCCCCAACATTTCAGAGTGCTGGAATGGCGGCACTGCAACTTTCATGCTCATGGGGGATGTCTGCACTAGGGGCTGCAAATTCTGCGCTGTCAAGACAGGCAACCCAATGAAGCAGCTTGATGCTGATGAGCCGAAAAAATTAGCAAAGGCATTGGCTGAAATCAAAATTTTTTTGGAAGACGGAGGAGCGTCACATTTTGCAGAGTGCATCAGGGAAATAAAAAAAGAATACCCTGAAATGATTGTAGAAGTCTTAATACCGGACTTTAAAGGCGATGTTGAGGCATTAAGGAAGATAATTGATGCAAAGCCTGAAGTCATAGCCCACAACATTGAAACAATTGAAAGGCTACAAAGTAAAGTGAGGGATGTAAGGGCCAATTACAAACAATCTTTAAGTGTTTTGGAAAATGTAAAAAAATTCAGCCCAAAAATCTACACATGATATTTTAACAATTGGACAATATTTGCGCCCAACTGACTGGCACATTGCAGTAAATGAATATGTTGCCCCTGAAAAATTTGAGTATTTCAGGCAAAAGGCTTTGGAATTAGGATTCTTATTCTGCGCTGCTGGACCTTTCGTCAGAAGCTCTTACAGGGCTGGGGAGATGTTCGTCAAAAACCACCTTCACAAAATATGTAAAACAGAATAGTTTAATTGACAGAGCGTGGTTTTTGAGCGTGCTCGAAAATCTATCAGATTTTCGACATGTGAGGAATGTGGTGAGAAGTGGAAATTCATCACTTAAAATAAATTAAGAATATGTTTATCATCTACCAAATACGTCTCTTTCTATGGGATAAGTCTCGTGCGGTTGACCAAATAATTTTCTTACTTCTCCTAATTCAGTTTCAAGATCCGTCATTGAGAATGAGCTAGGTGTATTTATCCCTATACCAGTGCAATTGTGAGCTATTTTATTGTATGTTAATTCATACTTTCATCCTTTAAAAGTTCTTCGGCAAATTTTTGTGTAGATTTAACAACTTCAGAATCGTATGTAGCAGGCCGTGGTTTATTATACAACCCATTACCTTCCATGTACACTCCCACTGTACCATTAAAGCGTAAAATTCCTTTTTCTTTAAGAAATTCAATTGACCCAATTAGTATATGGCCAGCGTTACTAATCTTGCCATCGCTGATGTATTTATCACCCCATAAAGCACGTAAATCCACCATAGCTAAATCTTGAGTGCTAGATTGTTATACATGAGTTTGTAACTTTTGAACTATTTGTGCTAACTTATCCATTTGAATCATATTTTAATTATATGTTTAACTATTTAAACCTTTCTATTTTAACCACTATAAAGTAATTAAAGAAGCAGGGAGTAAAATATTAAAAATCGATAAATTTAAATATAACTAAATATAACTAAGTTATATATGGTAGAAATACAAGCAAAAACAAGGAAATGGGGCAGTTCTATTGGAGTCGTGCTGCCGAAGGCATTAGTGGAAGAAGCAGGCATAAAGCCGAATGAAAAGATAGTCATAGAAATAAAGAAGAGGCCTCTTGCAAAAGACTTTTTTGGACTGCTGAAGGATTGGAAACGTCCAACACAAGAGATTAAAGATGAAATGCGCGCTGGGTGGATGAGCGCTTCTGATATTTTGGCTGAGGAAAAGTCCAAAAAATGAGGTATTTTTTTGATACTTACGCATTAATAGAAATAGCTAAAAATAATCCCGATTATATTGACTATTCTGGCAGCGTTGTTATTACTACAATTTTTAATCTTGCCGAGCTGTATTACATTATCCTTAAAGATTTTGGCGAAGAGCGGGCAAAAACCGTTTACTACAAATTCAAAGAATGTGTTAATGAAGTCAGTGACGATGTTATTTTTGAAGCAATGAAATTCAGAAAGCAGCACAAACACAAGAATCTTTCTTATGCGGATTGCATTGGTTATTGCATGGCATTGCAGCATAATCTTAAGTTTCTAACAGGAGACAAAGAGTTTGAAGGAATGGCGAATGTTGAGTTTGTGAAATAATTAACCTAATGGCAAAATACAAGCTGAAAAAAGGGATAGGATTATTTGAGGCAACGCTTTATGGAATTGGCATTATTCTTGGCGCAGGCATCTATGCATTGATTGGGGTCGGGGCAGGAATTGCCGGAAATGCATTGTGGCTTTCTTTCGTTGTCGGGGCAGTAATCGCCGCTTTCACAGGCTTCAGCTATGCGGAGTTGTCATCAATGTACCCAAAAGAGGCAGCCGAGTATGTCTACACAAAGCACGCTTTTAAAAAAGAGGTTCTTGCCTTCATAGTCCAGTGGATTATGTTCTTCACGGTTGTTGTTTCCATCCCGACAGTTGCTTTGGGATTTGCAGGGTACTGGAGCTTTTTATTTGGAGGGAATATGGCGATTATCGCTTTGGCATTGATAGCCTTGATGTCCCTGCTTAATTACTTCGGAATAAAAGAGTCTGCAAAATACAATGACATATCGACAATAATAGAAGTTGTGGGGTTGGCTGCAATAATACTGCTTGGATTGTACTATGGGACTAAGCATGGCACGTTTGCCTCTATGGATTTCTTTCAGTCGCCTACAGGCTTCACAGGAATACTGACAGCCACAACAGTCATTTATTTTGCCTTCATTGGCTTTGAGAATCTTGTCAACATATCCGAAGAGGCAAAAGACGCCAAACACGTAATACCCAAAGCCCTGATTATATCGCTTGCTGTCTCTGCTGTGATATACGTCCTTGTTTCAATAGCAGCTGTTTCCATTGTCGGCTGGGAAAACCTTGCAGGCTCAAAAGCGCCATTGGCAGAAGCCGCTGAAAAGGTTGTGCCAAACGGCTCTGCTGTACTGGCTTTGATAGCATTGTTTGCCACCTCAAACACAGTGCTTATACTGCTTATTATCGGCTCCAGGCTGCTGTACGGATTGTCAGAAAACAAGTCGCTGCCCGGCTTTTTCTCAAATGTCGGAAAGCGTGGCACCCCTTATATCTCCATCCTGTTCATATGCGCACTTGCCGGGCTTAGCCTGTTCCTTGGAGGCATAAAGAAACTGGCTCATTTGACTGATTTGGGAATATTTACTGTTTACATATTTGTCAACCTGTCTGTGATAGTCCTCAGGTACAGGGAGCCGGAAGCAAAAAGACTGTTTAAAGCGCCAGTCAATATAGGCAGATTCCCCTTATTGGCCTTTTTGGGCATTTTATTAAATGTGGGAATGCTGTACTTCTTTGAGTTGAATACCTTTGTGTACGGATTGGCCCTTCTTTTAGTAGGCATTGCCTTGTACTTCCTGTTTGACACCAATAAACCCAATCAAAAAACTTTATAAATCCGCTGAAAATCTGGCTTTGAGAGGTTGCTATGGTAAAAAAGGTGTTAAAAGAGTTCAAGGTAGAGTACTTGCAGGTACTGGATGAAAATGGCAGCTGCGATGAAGCATTGATGCCTAAGCTTTCCAATGACGAAATAAAGAATCTGTATGAGATGCTTGTTCTTACAAGGGTCTTTGACCAGAAAGCCTTCAACATGCAGAGGCAGGGAAGATTAGGCACTTACATCCAGTTTAAAGGGCAGGAAGCCTGCCAGGTTGGAAGCGCAATGGCGCTTGAAGACAAGGATTTCATTTTTCCAATGTACAGGAACAGCGCATTGCTGATAGCGAGAAAACAGCCTATTGTTCAGGTTCTGCAATACTGGTCAGGAGACGAGAGAGGCTCGATAAGCCCGCAAAATGTCAATAATTTCCCTATTGCGATTCCTGTAGGCACCCAAACAGTCCATGCTGCAGGAGCTGCATTTGCAGCCAAGCTCCAGGGCAAAAAACAAGTGTCTGCTGTTTATTTTGGCGACGGGGCAACTTCAAAAGGCGATTTTCATGAGGCGATGAATTTTGCAGGAGTTTTTCAGGTGCCTGCTGTATTCATATGCGAGAACAACCAGTATGCTATTTCTGTCCCAAGGGCCAAGCAAACCCATTCAGAGACAATCGCGCAGAAGGCAATTGCTTACGGCATTGAGGGCATCCAGGTGGACGGAATGGATGTTTTTGCAGTCTATAAGGCAGCCAAAGACGCTGTTGACAAGGCAAGAAGCGGAAAAGGGCCGACCTTGATTGAATGCTACACTTACAGGATGGCAGACCACAGCACAAGCGATGATGCTTCAAAGTACAGGACAAAGGAAGAGCTTGAATTATGGGCTAAAAAAGACCCGATTGAAAGGCTTGAAAAGTATATGCGCAAAAAGGGATTATTAGATGATGCTTACAAGAACAATGTGTTAACTAAGTCGCAGGAAGCCGTTGAAAAGGCAGTCACAGAGTTCGAGAAACTGCCCCCTCCTGATCCAAAGGACATCTTTAAATATGTTTTTGCGGAAATGACTCAGCAGCAGAAAGAGGAAATGGAGGATATTTTTGGTTAAGATGGCAGTCGCTAATATAGTCCAGGCAGTAACAATGGGATTGAGGCAGGAGATGGCTAGGGACAAGAATGTCATTGTTCTTGGCGAAGATGTTGGAGTGAATGGAGGGGTTTTCAGGGCTACTGACGGATTGCAGAAGGAATTTGGAGCAGACAGGGTGATTGACACGCCTTTGGCAGAGCTTGGCATTGTAGGGGCTTCAATAGGAATGGCTGTGAACGGTATGAAACCGGTTGCTGAAATCCAGTTCAGCGGCTTTGTATATGCTGCCTTTGACCAACTGCTTAGCCATGCAGGCAGGATAAGGATGAGAAGCAGGGGAAGATTTACCTGCCCATTGGTTTTAAGAACGCCATATGGAGGCGGAATAAGGGCTTTGGAACTGCATTGCGAATCAGGAGAAGCATTATTTTCCCACATACCCGGAATAAAAATGGTTATTCCGTCTAACCCTTACGACACAAAGGGTTTGCTTGCGGCAGCAATAAGGGATCCAGACCCTGTGATTTTTTACGAGCCAATGAGGATTTATCGGGCGATAAAGCAGGACATTCCTGAAAAAGAATACATTGTGCCGATAGGCAAAGCCAACATTGTTCAGGAAGGAAACGATTTAACGCTTATTGCATGGGGCGCAATG
>JAGVXS010000007.1 GCA_018303685.1 Candidatus Woesearchaeota archaeon | reverse complement strand
GTCTCGTATTCGTCAGGAGTGTGGATGCTTTCGTGGATGTCAACCATCCTTGCTGTCTTGCCTGTCAAGTCTGCCCTTCTAGCCATGAAGTTTTCTCCCAGATAAGTGAAGCCAAGAACTCCGCCCATTGAAGTTTCAGGCAGGATGTTGAGCCACTTGAGAGGCACCCTGTTAGCCATGTCCTCTTTTTCTGAGATGTGCTTTTGCAAGTAATTTTTTAATTGCGATTTGTAAGTTATGCTTAATCTTTCTTCGCCGTACCTGTCTTCGTAATTGATTGTAAAGCTGTAAGGCGCGACTTTGTCTTTTGCTTCTTTCTTGTCTGTAATTTCGGCGGAATATAACTCTTTGCCGTCTTTTTTGGCCGTTATGCTTAATTTTTCACCTGTTTGGTTTTCCTCGTATTTGATTGAAATTGAATAGTTACTGGTTTTCTCCCTGTCACTTTTCTGCCGCCTTAAATTTAGTGAGTATATCTTACTGCCATTTTTTATTTCAGCCTTTTTGCTGGATTTGGCATTTTCACTTAAGTTTTTAGATAACAGCAATTCCAGCTCTTTAAAATCTTTAAAATCAATTTTTGGCTTGCCATTGACGATATTTTCAAGATTGCTTGTTTTTGGCTCTGATTTCTTATTTTCCGCTTTTAATTTGATTCTTTTATCCAGAAATGGAGCAACATAGTCAAACAGCATAAGCAGCAATTCTGATTCAATCTTCTCAATAAAATTTTCCTTATTCATTTGCCTTCTCAAAAACATCAACAGCCTCTTCCATCAATTTTTCAGCTTCTTTTTTGTCGTCTGACTCGCTCACAACCCTGAAGACGTTTCCTTCTGTCCTTGAAGCCCTGAACCACACAAAGGAGCTTTTGCCTGTTATGATTTTCAAGCCGCCTTTTATTCCGCCTGTCTCTTTTATTTCAAGCCCTTTTTTGGAATAATAGTCTTTTAAATATTTTTTAATTTTGTCGTGCTTTGTTGCATCAAACTCCATTTTCTTCTTTAGGTTGCAGTATCCCGGAAATTCCTCAATTATGTCTTCCAGCTTTTTTTCCTTTTTTGCGATGATTGACAAAATTGCAAGCAATGTCAGGATCCCGTCCCTGCATTTTGAAGGAGGCATTATCACTCCGCCGCTTGAGCCTTCCCCGCCGACGATCGCCTTTAATTTGCTCATTTCCTGCACAACATTTGTCTCGCCGACCTCGACTTCTTTCAATTTTGCGCCATGCTTTTGCACGACATCCCTTACGGCATTTGATGTGACGTCATTTACAACAACAAACTGGTTTCTTGGATTTTTGGAATTTGACAAAATCTCGTCAACAACCAGCGCAAGTATGTAATTGCCGGACAACAGCTGCCCGCTGCCCATGAGGATCTCAATCCTGTCTGCGTCGCAGTCAAAGCCTGCAGCAAAATCTGCCTTATTCTCATCGATTATATTTTTTAAGTAAATCAATGAGTCTTCAGTCGGCTCGACTGTTCTGTTGAATTCGCCGTAATTCATGCTTACTCCAACAACTTCAACACCGGCCTGCTCCAGTATTTTCTTTGCAATCACGGCTGTTCCGCCGTTCGGGTCAATGACAATTTTCTGTTTGGAATTTTTTATCCTTCCTATATTTTCCCTGCCCAAAATGCTAAAAATGAATTCAGTGTATTTTTTGACTGTCTCTGAGTTTTTCTCCAGAATTTTCCTTTCCTGTATCTTGTGAAAGTCCCTGAAAGCTTTTGAATTGCCAATCACAATGTTCATGTCATTTTCGCCCAAAATAGAGCCGTCACTGTTAAGGAACTTGAAGCCGTTCCAGTAAGGCTCGTTGTGGGATGCAGTGATTATAATGCCGCCGTCGGCATTGAAGTGCCTTACGGCAAACTCAACTGCGGGAGTAGGGGCAATCCCGATGTCAATGAAATTGCAGTCCAGAATTCCCATTATGGAGTCTGCCAGCTTTATTCCGGAAGCCCTTGTGTCCATTCCAATGACAATGGTTATGCTGCTTTTTTTGGTTTTGCTCTTTAAGAAAGAATAATAAGAATATGCGTACCTGACTGCAATTGCATCTGTCAAGTCCTTGTCATAAATCCCCCTTATGCCTGAAAACGATTCTACAAGGGCCATAGGCTATGATAACAAATGGTATTATATAATTTTAACTTATTTTATTTACAATATGGTTATTAATTCCGATAAATTTATATAAGAAACTGCAAAACTGGATAAAACTTAAATATGACAATATCTTATCAAAACTACAAAGGCTCTCAAAGGCAAAGAAACTATGGCGTGCCTACTCTTGAGAGCATTGCTACCCAAAGACCTTATTCTTTTGCTGAACTAAACCAGTTAGTGTACAAAGCAATTGAGGATGCTCTAAAACAAGGCTTACAAACAATAGTTCAAAAATCTACAAATCTTGGTAGTTATCTTAGAAACATGTTACCGCAATATCCCGTTGCAGAACCCTTAAATCTCATATATTTTTCAAAGCGTGCTAATGAGAAAAAAAGAGAAGACAGGCGAAAAGAAAGAGAAAAAAAGAAGCAGAAAACACAGGCCAGAATGAAAAGTCCTACTGGCGGAAGCAGATATGCTCGAAAGAGTGCAGACGGTAATTCGGAATTTTGGGCTGGTAACCCATTTAATAAACCCCCAGTGAGGGAAGAAGAAAAATCTGATATTTATAGACGATTGCGGAGATTCAACTCTTTTTAATTGATCATTCCGTATGGTCCAATCTTTCTAAATTTTGTTTAAAAATTCATTATGTAATATTCAAAATTAGCAAATTAAACCACAACCTTTTTATATTTTATATGCTTGAAAATCTGCATGGACGAAGAAACCCACAAGCTTGGAGGCAATATAGAATTAGCTGGCTTTAGGGATGTGGACAGCTCTTCTATGATTGTGCTGAAGAAGGTCATAGGCAACCATGCAAGAAGGCTCTCTGAACTTGCAAAGAAAATGGAGACTCTGCACATAACCCTTAAGCCAATCCATGAGAGGGAGAAAAGCGAAAAATACGAGGTGCATGCAAAGCTCAATGACAACGGCAAGGTTTATGCTGCAGAAGCCGTTGACAGGAATTTGTTTGTCGCTGTCAACGATGTTCTTAAGAGGATACAAAGCGAGATGGAATAAGGATATTTCTAAATTTTAATAAGGATAATTCAATAAAAAATATTAAAATAAATCAAGATTGAGGGGTTTCTTCAGCCTTCTGGTTCATCTTCTGCTTCAGGCTTATTATCTGAATCAGCTTGAGGGCATTTATCTCCTGCTTCAGCTCCTCTATCTCGTCTTTCAGCTCATAGATTAGCTCGTAATTGTGCTGTATATTGTCAGTATTCTCGTTAAGGATTTCAGGCATCTCTGAGAATGTGGCAAACTCTCTCCTGATTTGCTTTATCCACGAATCAACATTTTCCCTGAAGCTTTCGAGTTCCTGTTCCATCATAAACCTCAAAGCTCAAAAAAGAGGCAAGTTCTTCAAAGGCATAAGGTGAGTATGAACTCGCATATAGCGAATATACTGATTGTTTCTTTGCCTTCCAAGCGCAAGGTAAACTTGCTTCCGCCTCTTTTTTGATACACTAGTATATCTTTTTAATATATTGATATACCAGTATACCTTTTCGTATATTACTTATTTATATATCTTTCGGTTTTAATATATACTGGAGAATATAAATCACCAAAAACGCAACTTTTAAGTATTTGTTTTCATATATAATCCAAATATGCCCATCAAAATGGAGCAATTAATCAGTATAGGGGTTATAATGATTCTGATAGGGTTTGTTATAGTTTTTCTAGGCACTTTTATGGCTGCAAAAGAAACAACTTCAAAAACAAAGGTTGCAGTCGGCGGCTTTATAGGACCGATTCCATTTGGCTTCGGCAACGACAAGAACTTTGTGTGGTTTGTTACTATTCTGTCTTTGGTTGTGTTTGTTCTGTGGATTGTGTTTAGCTTTAAGTTTGGGAGATAGTTGTTAGTTTCGATAATTTTTAGTAGCGTTAGGGAAAAAATGTGCTCTGTAATGCCAGTAGAACTCTATATGAATAAAGTTTTTGAATTATTTGTAAGAAATCATTTTAAACTTCTTACCATATCTACTATATGTTCTGGTGCTTTAAAATAAATGTCAACTTGAGTGCTAACAAAACTTTCCCTCCTTAAGCGCACTGCATTATCAAACTCTGTCGTAGTATCTTTAACTGGGATAGGTATTCCTTCACTCGGAACAGGTGGACGTTTAACATGTCCACTTACCATACAATCAAGAGGATAGATTGCGTAATCACCTTCTTCTCCAGTAATAAGCAACCTAGGCTTTCCTCTCCGAATATCTTGGAGGTTTATGCTTTCAATTAATTCTGAAATATCTCTGTATATACGGTGTGCATCATATGGATTTAAACCCATAGTTACAAAAGGGACATCTTCCGTTACTTCAATTTTACTCATCTTATTTAGTTATTTCTATAATTATGCGGAAGCCATGTATTTATAAAACTTGTTAATGTTTACCACTATTAAATTACTATATTCTATAATCGTTTAGCCAATCCGGAATTAATCCTTTTTCGTCTGCGCCCAAGTGCTTTTTGAAATTCCCATCTCCGTGGCTTTTCTCAAACCCTTATTTTGCCGTTATGCCAGTCTGTAAGAAGCTGAATTGCAGCCCTTCTCTCGTCGACAATACCCCCCTTAATGAGCATGCATCTTTTTTTTCCAAATTCCAGCAGTAATTCTTCAGGCTCCAGGCCGGCATTAAGCCCATATTCTTTTTCCAGGGCAATCGGGTTGTTTTTCTTGAATATGCCGATAAGCTCGTATGCGACAGATTCAGGATCATTTAGCTTATCGGGGCTTATTGCAGAAGTCAGTCCAAGCAAGACCTCTTCCCTGTCCTCATAAGGCACTACTCCGGGAGTGTCTATAAGCATAAGGTTGCCCCTGCCTGAGATGAACTGCGCTCCCCTGGTCAGGCCTGATTCCAAGCTTGTCTTTGCTTTCCCGCCTCTGGACAGGATGTTTATCAGCGAGCTTTTTCCAGTATTTGGGTACCCTATTACAGCCACTTTCAGCTTATCTTTTTTTGCTTTGCTTTTTATTTGGCCGATAAATCTGCTAATGCTTTTATGGCTCCTGGAGCATACCAGCGCATAATCCCGGCCCG
The DNA here is from genome assembly GCA_018303685.1 of Candidatus Woesearchaeota archaeon. Taxonomy (GTDB): domain Archaea; phylum Nanobdellota; class Nanobdellia; order Woesearchaeales; family GW2011-AR4. The sequence continues at coordinate 31,016 of JAGVXS010000007.1, read as the reverse complement.
AATAGCTTTTTTCTATGCTCCTTATCGCATTCTCGGATATCAGGTCTTTTTTGTTTATAACAAGCATCAGCCTTTTTCCGGAGGCTGCAGCGTACTGCTCCAGGCGCTTGTTTCTGGTAAGGTCAGGCATTCTTGCATCCAGGATTTCCAGAATAACATCTGCTTCCCTGATCATGTCTTTAACAACAATCCAGAATCCCTGCTTCATGGGCTTGCTCTGGCCAGTCCATTTAAAAAACTACGCATTACCGTATGCGCCAGTTTTAAACTATCCATCAGTTACGTAGTTCTGATAGATTGCGTCCGCAGAGTAATTTTTAGTGGCTCGTTTCTATCTGGCGAACAAAGTGAGCAATTAAGAATAAGTATTAAGGGGGACATTTTGTTTTAGTCGTTTCATGATGGGATACTCATATTTAATTAAATTTCCTTTATTCCTAATTCTCTTAAATAATGGTAAGTTCCTTCATAAAAATCAGGATTTCTTGTAGGATCAGTTATTTCTCCTTTAGGTATAAAGATTATTAGTCCTTGTCTTGCGCGAGTTAACAACACCCGATAAGCATTCTTCAAATAAATTATACGTTCTTCATCATTAATGTTTTGCCACTTAGCTCCTCTGAATGATTTATATGACCATTCATTGTTACTAAATCTTAAATCTGCATCCCACGCAACACATGTCCAATCAAGTTCTAAACCTTGAATGTCAAATTCAGTTGCAGTATCTTCAAGATAGAAAGATGACCTGACATCATCTTTAGAGTTCAAAAACCAATTTTTAGCATCTATTTCCATTTGGACACAAATTCCATATGGTTTAAGTCTATTTGCTCCAGAACTGGCAGTCATTCCAATTCTCTCTGTCCCTCTCGCATTTTCTTTTAACCAATTTTTAGCTTTGGCAATATCTCTTGTAAGTAAAATAGGATATTTATCTTCTAGTTTGGATAGCAGCAGCTTGGCTTCTTCTTTATCACAATCAAGAATAGTTTTAATTAATTTAGAAACATTTTCGCTCCTAAATGAACGTATGGACGTGCTTAAATGTAAATCTTCTAATGAATCATAACTTAGATTACCAACAATTTCTTTAATTTCAGTACCCCTAGTATACTCTATATCGGATATTTCAGCAGATAGGTAGACATGCCAATGAGGATAATATTTTTTTAGCGCTGAAAACCATTCTGGTAAACCTGCTTCGCCAGTGTTTATCTCTTGCCCGCCACCGATTAAACAAATAATTACTGCCCAATCCTTATGTCTATTCATTATGCTTATTAAAAATTCAGGTTCTGACTTATTAAAATCTGGAATACCTTTCTTTTTTTGCATGAATGATGAAGTTTGTTTGTGAGTCCAAGCTCTCTGTGCTTCATCAAACACAACTACTTTTTCAATAGGCGGTGTTTCTGTTTTAAGAGCGTCATCTCTAAAATGATGAATATTTTGTATAAACTTGGTAATTTTTCTTAGGACGGATTTTTTAGTAGTCTTTTCTACTGAATTCTTTACAGCATTTCTTGCTAATGCTTCTCGTAATACCTCAACTAAAGGACCATTTCCTGATAAGAATACAGCATAGTCTTCTCCATTTAATTTTTGTTGTTCCACCGCTAAGTTTAATCCAGCCAGAGTTTTACCTGCACCCGGTACTCCAGTAATAAAACAGATGGACTTTTTATGTTGTTTTTTTGAAGTATTGATAATCTTATTTATAGCATCGGCAGTTTTACTAAGATTAATTGCTCCAGAATCTGAACGAGAGATTTCTTTCACACTGTGTCCATGATAAAGTGCCTGTGCTGCCTCAATAATAGTGGGTGTGGGTTTATATAATGAATTTTCCCATTCAATAGGGTTTATTGCAGCAGCCTTATAGTTTAATGCAATATGGTTTATGACATTATTTATATTATTGGCATTACATAATAAAGGTTGAAAGATTTCATCTTGATATTTTTCATAAACATTATTCTTTTCTGGCGCTTTGGTTACCACTAGAAGAGGAACAAGTTGAATAGTATGACTTCCTTCTTGAAAATTTTTTAAGTCTATAGCATAATCTAAAACTTGATCAATCGCATACTTAGGGTATTTATCATCACCAACTTTAAACTCTAAGACAAAAACTATTCCAGAATAAATCAAAATAACATCAACTCGCCTTCCCATCCTAGGAATTGAATACTCAAATATGATATGTCCTGAATTGAGTTCTTTTAATTGTTCTTTTAGAATGTCGATTTGTCTTATCCATGCATTTTTTTGTTGTTCTTCTAGATTGAATTCATGATTTTTAGCCAACTCTCCTAAAATATTTCCAGATTCATCTACTAAAAATTGGTTTAATGATTTTGAATAATAAGATCGCTTCATAATAACTATAAGAATTTAAACACGTTTAATAAGTTATCTTCAAAGGTGCCACTATTAGTTTAGTCGTCGAAATGTCCCATATCATTCATTTAGCCGCTAAAAATTATTGAAATTACGCCCTTTATATGCAGTTTTGCCTTTATTTTACTATATAGTTCTACACCACAACCCACTGGACATGCTTGCGTGAGATTTATAAGCTTGATGTCATTCTTATTCAAAAGGAATGCAAAATGGACTCGGCTAAAGCCTTAGTTGTCTTTCAAGGCAAGAAAATCAGAAGGACTTGGTTTAATGACGAATGGTGGTTTTCTGTAGTTGATATAATCGGAGTATTGACAGAAAGTGATAGGGCCAGAAAGTACTGGTCTGACTTGAAAAAGAGGCTTACTGAAGAGGGTTTTGAGTTGTCCGCAAAAATCGGACAACTGAAATTAATGTCTGTTGATGGTAAATTTTATCTTACAGATTGCATCAATACAAAGAACGCTTTTAGGATAATTCAATCTATTCCTTCCAAAAAGGCAGAGCCATTTAAGCAATGGTTAGCGCAAGTCGGCTATGATAGAGTACAAGAGATAGAGAACCCAGAACTAGCTCAAAAACGTATGAAGGAAATATACAAAGCAAAAGGGTATTCTGAGGACTGGATTGAAAAGAGAGTCAGAGGCATTGCCATAAGAGACGAGTTAACAGATGAATGGAAGAAAAGAAGCGTCAAAACAGAAAGGGAATACTCCATTTTAACTGCTGAAATATCCAAAGCTACTTTTGGCATGACTCCAAGCGAATATAAGAAATTCAAGGGTTTGAAAAAAGAGAACCTGCGAGACCACATGAACGATTTGGAGCTTATCTTTAATATGCTTGGAGAAAGAGTATCTACTGAAATAACGAGAAAAGAAGATGCGCAAGGATATACGGAAGTTGAAGGTGCTGCCAAAAGAGGCGGAAGAGTTGCTGGCAATGCAAGAAAAGATACAGAAAAAGAATTAGGGCGCCCAATAACATCAAAAGAGAACTATCTTTCTGAGCCAGAAAAGAAGAAAAAGTTAGAAGATAAGAATAAGAAGTAAAACTCCCCCGTTCGTTTCGTAAAATGTCCCCCTATCAGTAAAGCCGCTAAAAATCACTGAGCTTATCCCGAAAGAATCAGTCAAATCGTGTCAAACTCCCCAACACAATCTTCCACAATTTTCTGGCAGTTAGAGAGCATGTCCCTCAAGCTCCTGTCCTCTGTAGCGCTCTTTATCTGCCTAAGCTTGTCTTCAATGAGCCTGAAAAATCTTATTACGGATGGACCAAAGCAGTCAGGTCATCAATTTCCCTGAACCTTTTTTCATGCTTAAGATACTCATGCCTCCAAATCATTCTTTTAAGCTCGTCTGTAAATCTTGAATGGTGCTTTCTGAAGAATTCCGTCTTTTCCCTTGACTCGTAGCACAGGCATGCAACAGCCATTAGCATCTGGTATTCATTCAGTTTGGTGTAAAAACCGGTTGCAAACATCTCCCCAATCAAAATCTCGTCAGAATATATTTTAGAGGCAAAAACTCCCTTTTCTGTCAGATTGCTTCCCTGCGCATACCCCATTTTTTCCAGCTTTTTCCTGTAATTGTAAAATGCATTATGGCTCACTATATTTTCCCTGTTCATGAAATTCTTCCCGTATTTTTGGAAGGAATGGAAGCTTTTGCACAATATCTCGTCAATCTCCTTTTCATCATGCTGCATTATCAAGTTCAGCACGGTGTTTACGGAAAGCCTGAACTGCGATGTGATTGGAGAGGTGTCTGACTGAATTATTTTCTTCACCCTGTCATATTCAAAGAATTTCCTTTCAACCATTATGTAGACAAATCCTTCCTTGTCAATTCCCCTCCTCCCAGCCCTGCCTGAAATCTGAAAATATTCCTTTGAGTTCATAAGCCTGAAAGATATTCCGTCAAATTTCCTTAACGACTCAAAGCATACGCTCTTTGCAGGCATGTTTATCCCGACAGCAAAGGTCTCAGTCGTGTACAGGACATTTATCATGCCCTTCTCGAAAAGCTCCTCCACGATTTCCTTCAGGATTGGAAGCATGCCTGCATGATGGAATGCTATTCCAAAAGGCAATACCTGCCTCAATAATCTAGCAGAGTCAAGCTTGTTTATTTCAGGGCTTGTGCCTGAAAGCTTGCCCCTTACAAAGGCTGAAATTTCAGGATTCATTGGGAACACATTTTTCTGGAAAAGCTCAAATGCCTTTTTCTGGCATCCCTGCCTTGAAAAGCTGAAGAACATGCAGGGCAGATTGCTCCTGATGTCTTTTATCAGCTCAAAATGGGAGGGAATTTTTTGTTTTTGCCTGTGCCTGAACCCGGGATTTCTTGGAATAATTTTGTGATAGTCTGGAATGTCCATTGCATCCTTGAGGTTTTTCAATGTTGTAACGCCAAGCTCTGCATCATAAAAATTTACATGAAGCGGCACAGGCCTTTCTTCATGCCTGACGACAACAACCTCATGGCCTTTTATTGCCTCAATCCATCTTGCAAATTCATCAGCATTTGGAATGGTTGCAGACAGGCAAAGAACCCTTACATTCGGCTTTGAGAATATTATGGATTCTTCCCACACATACCCCCTTTCAATATCATTTATATAATGTATCTCGTCAAAAACCACGTACGAGACTTCGCTTATGAAAGGGTCATTGCTCAGAACCATGTTGCGATAAATTTCTGTCGTCATGATAAGAATCAGCGCTTCAGTATTTTTCTGCACATCGCCTGTGATTATTCCAACATTTTTTTCGCCATAGCTTCTTGAAAATTCCTTGTATTTTTGGTTGGAAAGCGCCTTTATCGGTGCGGTATAAACTACCCTTATTCCTTTCTTGAAATCTCTTTCAATTATGTAATCCGCAATAAGTGTTTTTCCCGAGCCTGTAGGGGCTGAAACTACGACAGACTTATTTTGCTCGATATTTTTTATCGCATCTTTCTGGAATTTGTCCAGTTCAAGCCCTTTGTAATTCATTTTATCATTTTCTCTTCGACTGTATACTCTTTTCCAAGATATTCAACAACATCGCCTGCCATCAGCTTTCTTTTGTTTCTTGTTTCAATCTCTCCATTGACTTTGACGGTGCCTGAGCGGATGATGAGCTTGATTTTTCCGCCCGTCCCTTCAACTCCAATTATTCTGAGGAATGCGTTCAGCTCAATATATTTAGTCGAAATATCTTGGGTCATCGCTCCTCACAGTCATTTCCTTTGGTTGTGATTTTTTGGAAAGATTTTCATGCTTCATCCTGGGTTTTATCGCATTAATCTCCATAACTTTATTCAGATTCATGTTGCCGCATTTCATGCACGAAAAAAACACCCCAAATTTGCCGTGCATTATTTCAAGATAGGAGCCGCATACGCATCTGAGGTTGTCAAGCACCTCTTCTTTGTGCAATTGGCAGACAGGAACTTTTTGGCTGTTCATGGCTGTTGCATGTCTCTGGCAGAAAGGGCACCTGTCAGTCTTGCTCTGGCCGTATTTCTTTGGAATGAACATGAATTTTGTATTAGCTGTTAGTTTAAATTAGTTGCTAAATTACCCATTATCATCAACAATCTCCCCTTCTTTGTCCAATAGGATGTTTTTCTGGTCCTTCTTCTCCCTGAAAGTCCTTGGAACATGGATTTTTTCCCTGGTCATCGGGTTTTCTCCGGTATAATACATTGCAGTCGATAAAGTTCCCGGTGTTGGCGTAAAAACCTGAGTCAAATTTACAAAAATATCATTTTCATTGCAAAACTTTTTTGTTTCTTCCATGTCTTCTTTTGTGCTTCCCGGATGCGCCGCTATGAAATAAGGGACAAGATTTTTATCTGTGCCCTGCTCCTTGTTCACTTTCTTGTATTCTTCAAGGAACTCCTTGAAAGCTGATGCTGTTGCCTTGTTCATATGTTTCAGCACATGGTCGCTTAGGCTTTCAGGGGCAATCTTGAGCCTCGTCACAAACTGCATGATTTTCCTGAAGAGCTTTTTCTGGTCAAGCATTATGTCGTGCCTTATGGCGCTTCTCAGCTCCAAAGAAGTGCCTGAATATTTTTGGTTTAATTTTTCCACTCCCTCCAGCAATGGGTACAAGTCATCGCTTAAAACCCTGTATTTGCACCCAACACATTCCTGGTTGCAGTAATCTTTTTTGTCGTAAACGGTAATATTTTCATCAATGATTGGGGAATAAATTTTGGATTCGTGCTTGTAGAGCGCGCATCTTGAGCCGTACATGTTCAATGTTGGCAAAGTAAGGTCGTTAATTTTTTTAATTCCGGAGCTGTAAAGCGTTTCAATTTCATGCACAATGCTTTCCTTGCTCCTCTTTGCAACTTCCTTTCCCTGAACAAGCGGAATGACGCAAAAAGAGCATGAGCCCCAGCAGCCCCTTCCAATAGCGACTGAAGAACTCAAATACTCAACCATTTTTTTATTTTGTCCGTAATTCCTTGACGAAGGATGCAATTCCCGAGTGAATGGAACGTCATAAATATAATCCATCTCCTGTTCAGCCAAAGTATGGCTTGGCCTGTTGTGCTGTATGAATCCGCTTCCGCATCCCTCGATGAATGCCTCATCCGGAAGGAGATAAAATGTCCTGGTCAAAAGATTGAACTTCTGCTTGTCGGCCACGCATTCCTCGTACGAAGGCAGCTTCCTAATATTTGGGTTTATTTCATTCTTATTTACCCTAAATGACACTCCTTCAATCGAGCCCAAATCCAGGCTTTGCCTTATATTCTCGAATGAGTCCATTGTTATTTTTTTCATTCTTTGCAGAAGGGTAAGAATAGCGCGCTCTGCATTTCCAAAAAGCAGCAAGTCAGCTTTTGTGTCATTAAGGATGCCCCTTCTCAATTTGTTATCCTTGTAGTCAAAATGAGTGAATCTCCTTATAGTTGCTTCCACTCCACCAATCACGGTGATGCAGCCCTTGAAATGCTGCTTTAGCTTTTGCATGTAAACCATCAAGGCCCGTTCAGGAAGGAGGATGTGTTCCCTTTTCTTCAGCATTGGGGTGTAGTTTGCAAGCATTGAATCCAGCAAGCCTGAAGTGATGCAAAAGAAATATTTTGGCTTGCCGCATGCCTTGTAATCCTCATCCTCAATCGGCTGTGCTATGACTCCAACCCTGTAGCCTTTCTTGTCAAGAAGCCTGGCAATTATTGACATGCCGCTAAGCGGATGGTCATAGTAAGGGTCGCCTGTGACAAAAACTACATCAAACTGCGAGAAATCCTTGTAATACTGTTTTCCTTCCTCAAAAGATATAGGCAAAAATCCTTTTTCCATATGCTTTTAGCAAGGAATAGGTGTTTAAAAAGGTAGGGTTATTCAAATCGTTATTCACAACCTTTAAAAATCTCGTAAATTTCTAGGCTTCATGCTCCTGTAGTGTAGCCCGGCCAATCATACTGCCCTCTCGAGGCAGTGACCCGAGTTCGAATCTCGGCGGGAGCACTTATCTTCTAATGTAATGCCAATGTATTACACAGCTATAAAAACACAGCTATAAAAATAGAAATTCACTCTTCCTTATCAAACTGCCCCTTAACCTTGTGCTTGTCAGAAGTCAGAATCTTATTATACATTCTCTCATAATCGTCTTGATAAGGGTTTTTCCTGAAGAACAATTTGTACAAAATGTAAAGCCCGACAAGAACGTAAATGCTTACAAGAATTGTCTTGTTGATTTCCATTAATATGTTAATGTTATTCTAATATATAAATGTTGGGGTTTTCTATTGCCAAGTTCGCCTGTCAATTTCCTTTGGCGAGCAGTAATAAACTGGAACTTCTTTTGTAGAGCCAAAGACACGGATATATACGTAATCTTCTTTGTGAACGTCTTGTGGATTAGTGCCGCGTCTTAATGCAACAAGCCCATAAGGTACACCATTGTTAAAGGCTGATATCGCTCCAACAACCTTCGGTTTGCTTTTTATCCCTTTTTCAAGCTCACGTACTATAGCGGTTAAAACAGCATCTTCTCTTTTACTAGCAGGAAGTTCAAGCTTTGGAGTAAAATTTAACCTCAGCATATGGCGCACTAATCCTGTTTATTATTTAAATCTTGTTTTTTTATTCCTCATTAACAACAACCTTTAAATAAATCCCTGAGTTTTCCTTTATTATGAAAAAGCTTGTCAGGAAAACAACAGAAGCGGATTTGCCGACAAGATACGGCAATTTCAAAGTCATTTGCTACGAGGACTGCAACAAATCCCAGCATCTTGCATTGATAAAAGGCAATTTAAGAAATGAAAAAGGAGTTCTTGCAAGGGTCCATTCAGGATGCCTCACAGGAGACGCTCTGGGCTCATGCAGGTGCGACTGCAGGCAGCAGCTGGAAAAGGCCCTTAGTGTGATAGGCAAAAAGGGAGGAGTGCTTCTCTACATGGCGCAGGAAGGGAGGGGCATTGGACTTATCAACAAGATTGCAGCTTACCATCTCCAGGATCATGGAATGGACACTGTTGAGGCGAACTTGAAGCTTGGCTTTAAGGCAGACGCAAGGGACTACACAATTGGCGCGCAGATACTTGCCGACTTGGGCTTGTCAAAAATAAAGCTGCTCACCAACAATCCCAAAAAGATAGAAGGCTTGGAAAGATACGGCCTGAAGATTGTTGAAAGGGTTCCGATTGAAATCAAGGCTAACAAATTAAATAAAAAATATCTCAGGACAAAGAAAGAAAAGCTTGGGCATTATCTGGAGGAGAAGGGGGTTGTGAGATAGTTAAAACCTCAGCAAATTTATCGCTTTCCCGACATCTTCTTCTTTAATCAGAAAAATAGAATCTGTCCAGCAGCTTAAAGTTTCAACTATGTTGATGTTGTTTTCCCAAAATAAGGAGCAGACATAGGCATAAGTGCCAGGAGTTGTCTCGATTTCCTTCGGGCTTTTGATTGTGATTTCTGCAAGGTTCCTGTTTTCAAGTATTACCTTGTTTTTGTAATATTTCCTTATCAAAGGAAGGAAATCCTCTGTGGTGACAATTGTGATGCCTGAAACGCCCTCAATGACCTTGAAGACCTCCTTTTTCCTCTTTATCTCCTTTGCTATGGTAAGCACGTTCTCAAAAAAAATGTCTTTTTCAAGCACAACAGCAATAATCTTGTTTTTAATTTCAATTTTGCTCTGCTTCAATATTTTCAAAATGATTTCCTCAAAATCCCCCCCTTTCTTCAATTTTCTTTTTAGGCGCCTGCACGCAATCAAAATGGCGTCAAAATTTTTTCTTGGATTCAGATTTAAATCGGAAGCAATCTGCCTTGACAAAGAGGAGTAATTAACCAGCCCTTTCTTCAGGCAGTCTTTTATCGAAGGATGTTCCATTATGTACCTCTCAGCAAGCTTAGTGATGCTCATAATCCAAAAATAATATTCCAATATTTAAATGTTTTGTTTCGGACAAAAATGTTAAAATTAAAACAAGTTATTTGCAGAAGACTCTAATTGCTTTAGCATACATTTCTTCACTTTGAAGCAACTCTTCAAGCGGGACAAATTCATTTGGTCTATGTGCTGTTTTTATGCTTCCAGCGCCCAGAACAACAGGCTCTATACCTGCTTGTTGCAATTCTGTGGCCTCTGTGCTAAAATTGACTCCTGAACTTCGTTTTCCTGTAAGTTCTTCTAGAAATCTAACTAGCTCAGAATCCGCCGGAGTTTCAAAACCAGGATCATCCCGCAAATGACATATTTTGACTTCGAATCCGCTTTTAGCAGCTATTTCTTCAACCACTCCTGCAACACGATTGTGAACATACCCTGGCTCGTGACCGGGGAATGTCCTATATTGAACTTTCACTACTGCTTCTTGCGGAATTTTGTTTTTTGCTGTGCCTCCCTGCATAATTCCAATATTCAGGGCAGGATAAAGATACTCAAAAGTTTTGTGCCTTTCTCCTTCTAAAGCTATCCTTAGTTCTTTTAAACCCAGTATAACTTCTGCTGCTCTTTCATTAGCATTATCGCCTAAATGGGTTTCGCTTCCATGTCCGCCTTTCCCGTAAACAATAACATCTGTTTCACCTATGCCGAGATGAGTGCTTACAGGAACTAATGAGGTAGGCTCTCCAACTATTGCATGTCTAACTTCCTTCGGATCCAGAAGTCCGTGAGCTAGCAACCATTTGGCTCCGGTATGCCCCACTTCCTCTCCATCAGTCAAATAAAGAACAAATGGCCTTCTTAATACTTCTTTAGTATATCTTTTTGCAGCGAAAATTGCAGCAGCTATTGGCCCCTTCATGTCTGCAGTCCCGACCCCCCATATTTTTCCGTCTTCTATTAATCCGCCAAGGGGATGACAACCCCATTTCTCCCGTTCGGACTCATAAGGCACTGTATCTAAATGGCCAACAAATGCCAACCCCCCATACCTTGCATCTTGCCCTCCAAGCCTTGCAATCAAATTTAGATTTGTATGGTTACGTGGATGGCATTCGACATCAAAGCCTAGTCCTTCTAAATAAGGGATTAGCAATCGGGCAATACCCATATTTCCCCTCGCGCTGACAGAATTAACACTCACCAATTTTTGAGTCAGTTTAACTGCGCTTTTATAACTCATAAGCTTGAAACTTGGCACTATTATATATATTTTATGTAATTTATATAAATTTTAAAATGCAATTTATTTAGAAAAAGTTAATGTTTTATTCTAGACATTTTTGTTTATTTTTGTCTCAATTTGGGCATCAAGTTTAAAAAGAGGTGCAGTTTTATTTCTCAAATGAAACAAAAAGTTGTATTGGCATATAGCGGGGGGTTGGACACGTCAGTAATCCTGAGCTGGCTAATCGGCAAAGGCTACGAGGTAGTTGCATTCATGGCTGATTTGGGGCAGAAGGAGGACTTCAGGGCTGCGAAGCAAAAGGCTTTGAAAATAGGCGCTTCCAAGGTTTACATTGAAGACGTGAAAGAAGAGTTTGTGGCTGATTTCATTTTTCCTTCTATAAGGGCAAATGCCGTGTATGAAGGAAGGTATTTGATGGGCACTTCTTTGGCAAGGCCGCTAATCGCGAAAAAGCAGATGGAAGTCGCTGCAAAGGAAAAGGCTGAATTTGTAAGCCATGGCGCAACAGGAAAGGGAAACGACCAAGTCAGGTTTGAGCTTACCTGCATGACCATTGACCCAAAGATAAAAATCATAGCGCCTTGGAAAGACGCTGAATTCCTTGCAAAATTCAAGGGCCGCTCTGACATGATCGAATATGCGCAAAAAAACGGCATTCCTGTGAAGGCCACTAAGGATGCCCCTTACAGTACAGATGCTAATTTGATGCACATAAGCTATGAAGCTGGCATACTTGAAGATCCAAAGCTGACTCCAAGCGAGGAAATGTTTGAGATGACAAAAAGTCCAAAAAATGCTCCTGACAAAGAGACAATCATTGAGATAGAGTTTAAGCAAGGCAATCCTGTTAAAGTGAAAAACAAGAACGATGGAACTTTAAAGACAAAACCGTTGGAGTTATTCCAATACCTAAATAAAATCGGCGGAGGGAATGGCATCGGCAGGATTGATATGGTTGAAAACCGCTTTGTGGGCTTAAAGTCAAGAGGTGTTTATGAAACGCCAGCTGGAACTATACTGCATATTGCTCACCGCGATATTGAAGGTATAACCCTAGACAGGGAAGTAATGCACCTGCGCGACATGCTCATGCCAAAGTTTGCAGAGCTTGTCTATTATGGCTTTTGGTACTCTCCCGAAATGGAATTTTTAAGGGCTGCATTTGACAAGAGCCAAGAAAATGTAAACGGGATAGTGCACTTGTCCCTGTACAAAGGAAACTGCATGGTTATAGGCAGAGAATCAAAAGACTCTTTGTATAGTCAGGACTTAAGCAGCATGGATGCTATTGGCGGCTATGACCAAAAAGACGCCCTTGGCTTTATTAGATTGAATGCTTTGAGATTAAAAGCCAGTTCTTTAAGAAACAGGAAATAAAATGAGGCATTTACTCTCTTTGACTGGTTTGGATAGCGGAGATATCTTGGATTTGGTTAGCTTGGCAGCCAAGATTAAAAATAATGCAAAAAAATACGATGATACATTAAAAAACAAAACAATGCTTATGATTTTTGAAAAGCCCTCATTAAGGACAAGGGTTTCATTCGAGGTTGCAATGACGCAAATGGGAGGGCATGCAATCTACCTTGATGCAAAAGACTCCCCGTTGGGGGAGAAAGAAACTATAGCGGATACTGCAAAAGTTTCAAGCAGGTATTGCGACATAATAATGGCCAGGCTATACAAGCAGGAAAACATGGAGGAGCTGGCAAAAAATTCAAGCGTGCCTGTAATCAATGGATTGACAGATGAATTTCATCCATGCCAGATTTTATCAGACTTGCTGACAATAAAAGAAAAGAAGGGCAAGCTCAAAGGCCTTAAGCTCGCATTTGTGGGAGACGGCAACAACAACATAACGCATGAGCTGCTTTTAGGCTGCTCTACAGTCGGCATTGACATATCAGTTGGCTGCCCAGAATCACTGATGCCCCAAAAATGGATTGCGGACATTGCAGTGAAAAAAGCCAAAATTTCAGGCTCAAAAATAAAAATCACGCAAAATGCAAAAGATGCTGTGAAAGATGCTGACATAGTCTATGCTGACTCATGGATGAGTTACCACATACCAAAGGAGGAGAAAGAAAAAAGAATCAAGCTGCTCAATCCATTCCAAGTCAACAAAGATTTGATAAAAAATGCGAAAAAAGATGCAATATTCATGAATTGTTTGCCTGCGATGAGGGGCATGGAGCAGACTGCTGACGTAATTGACGGCCATCAAAGTGTTGTATTTGACCAAGCAGAAAACAGGCTGCATATGCAAAAAGCAATAATATTGAAGCTGTTGAAGGAGGAAAAATGAAACTCTGGCAAAAAAATTACAAACTAAACAAGGAAGTTGAAAAGTTTACAGTGGGCAATGATTATTTACTAGACAAAAATCTTGTGGAATATGATATTTACGGCAGCATAGCGCATGCAATCATGCTGAACAATATAGGGATTCTGACAAAAAATGAGCTTAAAAAACTAAAAAAAGCATTAATTGGAATTTTAAAATTAAGCCAAAAAAATGCATTTGAGATAAAGCTTGAGGAGGAGGATGTTCATACTGCAATCGAGAGTTATTTGACAAAAAAATTAGGAAATCTGGGAAAGAAAATCCATACGGCGAGGTCAAGAAATGACCAGGTTTTGGTTGATTTGCGGCTTTACTCAAAGGACAAGCTTCTTGAGGTGCAACAATTGGTTCTTGAATTAGCTTCTGCTCTTGTAAATGCTGCAAACAAATACAAAGAAATTCCTATGCCCGGGTACACTCATTCAAGAAAGGCAATGCCATCCTCTGTTGGATTGTATTTTGGCAGCTTTGCAGAATCTTTAATTGACGATTTAGAAATTTTGGATGAGGCCTATGAATTAAATGATCAGTCTCCATTGGGAAGCGGTGCAGGCTATGGTTTACCATTAAATATCAACAGACAATTAGTTGCAGACTTATTAGATTTTGAAAGAGTTCAAAATAATGTTTTGTATGTTCAAAATAGCAGAGGCAAATTTGAATCTGTTATAATATTCGCGTTGAGCAACGTTATGGGTGACTTAGCCAGACTCTCAAATGATTTAATATTGTTCAGTATGGAAGAATTCGGATTTTTCACATTGCCTGATGAATTTTGCACGGGCTCTTCCATAATGCCGCAAAAGAAAAACCCGGATGTTTTCGAATTGATAAGGGCAAAGGCTGCAAAACTCGATTCCAATCTCTATTTTGTCAAAAATGTCGTGTTCAAAATGCAGTCAGGCTACAACAGAGACTTGCAATTGACTAAGGAGGTGTTGATTGAAAGCTTTGAAATAGCAATTTCGACATTAAAAATGTTCAAGATAATTGCTAAAAAAATAAAAGTAAATAAGCAAAAATGCATAAAAGCATGCACCAAGGAATTGTTTGCGACCCAGCATGCCTACGGGCTGGTAAAGAAGGGAATCTCCTTTAGGGACGCCTATGAGGAAACTGCCAAAAAACTGGAAAGCCTGCCTGAAATCAATCCACTGAAAAATCTGCAATCGAATAAGCATATTGGCGCAACAGGAAGTCTGGGATTGGACAAGCTAAAAAACGAGATAAAAGAATCAAGCGATGAAGTCAATCTTGAAATCAAAAAATTTCATTCAAAACTGAATAGGTTAGTGAAATAAAATGCAGCTTCTTAAAAACAGCGTGTGCGCGCCGAAAGGCTTTAAGGCTCTCGGAAAGCATATAGGAATAAAGAAGTCAGGCAGCTTGGACTTGGCTGTGATAGTCAGCGAAGTATTGTCAGATGCAGCTGCTGTTTACACCTCAAACAAGGTCAAAGGAGCCCCTCTAATTGTGACAAAAAGCCATCTTAAAAACGGCAAGGCTCAGGCAATTGTAGTTAACAGCGGCATCGCAAACGTATGCACAGGCAAAAAAGGGCTGGAAGATGCTGGAGAAACTGCAAAACTTGCAGCAAGAGAGCTGGGAATAAAGGAAAATGACGTTGTTGTCGCGTCAACCGGACTGATTGGGGCTTATCTGCCGATGGACAAGATAAGAAGTGGCCTAAAAAATATAAAAAGCCATTTGTCAACCAATTCAGAAGTTGCAAAAGCTATCCTTACGACAGATACTTTAGAAAAGGAGATTGCAGTAAATGTTGATAACTTTACAATCGGAGCAATTGCAAAAGGCTCTGGCATGATACACCCAAACATGGCGACCATGCTGTGCTTTATAACAACTGATGCGAAAATAAGCTCCAAAAAGCTAGACAAGTTTCTGAAAAATTCAGTAAATAAGTCATTCAACATGATGAGCATCGACATGGACACCAGCACAAGCGACATGGTTGCCATTCTTGCAAACGGGCTTGCAGGCAGCGTGGACGAAAAAAAATTTCAGGAGGCGTTGGATTATGTTTGCACCGAGATGTCAAAAAAAATTGCAAGAGACGGGGAAGGGGCAACAAAATTAATTGAGGTTGAAGTAAAAAATGCAATGACTAGATCAGACGCGCAGAAGCTTGCAAAATCAATCATAACCTCAAACCTTGTGAAATGCGCAATATTTGGAAACGACCCAAACTGGGGCAGATTGATGTGCGCAATGGGCAACTCAAATGCCAAGTTCAAGGAAAATTTGGTCGACATTTACTTTGAGAAAGAGAAGATTGTAAGCAGCGGCACATCATCAAATTTTAATCCTGGAGAAGTTAAAAAATTAATGAACGCAGATGCACTAAAAATAACCATAGACATAAAACAGGGAAAAGAAAATGCGATTGCATACGGATGCGACATGACATATGGTTACATAAAAATAAATGCCCGCTATTCAACCTAAAATGACTCCAAACGAAAAAACAAAGGTTTTGATTGAAGCCTTGCCCTATATAGAAAGATACCACAACAAAACAGTAGTCATAAAGCTTGGAGGAAATGCAATGTCTGAAATAAGGAATGCAACAGAGGATATTGCATTCCTGAAAAGAATAGGTATTAAAGTTGTTGTCGTCCATGGAGGTGGCCCAGAAATAGACAAGGAGCTGAAAAAACTGGGTATTGCTCCAAAGTTCATAAATGGCTTAAGGTACACGGATGAAAAAATCATCAAGGCCGTTGAAAAAATTTTCCAGAGGATAAACAAAAGGATAGTTGGCAAGCTGAAGTCAAAGGGCGTCAAAACCATTAGCGCAGTCAACTGCATAGATGTAAGGCAAAAATCCAAAGATCTTGGGCTTGTCGGCGAGATAACAAAAATTGACAAGGATAAACTGCTAAAACATCTCGCTTCAGGATATGTCCCTGTCATCTCCCCAATTGGAATCGGAAAACAAAATCAGAGATACAACATAAATGCCGATACAGCCGCTTCCAGGATTGCGGTTGCATTGGCTGCAGAAAAGCTTACAATTCTGACAAATGTTGATGGCGTTGTTATAGGAGATAATCTGCTTTCCCATATAGACTTCAAGACTGCAAAAAGGGAAATAAAAAACGGAAACATAAACAATGGCATGATTCCGAAGGTTGAGGCTTGCATTTACGCTGTCAAGAACAAATGCCCTAAAGCCCACTTGATAAATGGGTTGATCCCCCATTCTTTGCTCCTTGAGATTTTTACCGATAAGGGGATTGGAACAGAGGTAGTGTACAAAAATGGAAACAAATAAGGTAATTGAACAGGAGAAAAAATATATTATGCAGACTTATTCACGGCCTAAATTTGTAATTGATCACGGAGATGGCTGCTATTTATTTGACAAAAAGGGCAAAAAGTACATTGACTTGGTTGGCGGATTGGCAACATGCCTGCTGGGGCACGGGAACAAAGAGTTTGCACAAGCTGTAAAAGGACAGATAGAAAAAATAACAAACCCGACAAACCTTTATTATACAGAAGAGCAGGTTAAGCTTGCTGAAAAATTGGCTAAATTATCAGGGTTAAACAAGTGCTTTTTCTCGAATTCAGGCGCTGAGGGTGTTGAAGCAGCCATAAAACTAGCAAGGAAGCATACTAAAAAAACACAGATAATATCCACAAAAGAGTCATTTCATGGAAGAACTTTCGGAAGCCTTGCTGCTACAGGCAAGGAAAAGATAAGAAATCCATTCAAGCCATTGCTTTCCGGCTTTGTCCATGTTAAATATGGGGATGTTAATGCCATTAAAAGGAAGATAAGCAAAAAAACAGCCGGCATTATAGTTGAGCCCATACAAGGAGAAGCTGGAATAATAATGCCAAATAAAGATTACTTGAAAGGCATTAGGGAAATTTGCGACAGGCGCAACATCTTAATGATAGTTGATGAAGTGCAGACAGGATGCGGTAGGACAGGAAAATTTTTTGCCTATGAGCATGATAGAATAAAGCCTGATTTAGTGACATTGGCAAAAGGGCTCGCTAATGGCATTCCAATTGGAGCTACAATAGCTAAAGGCAATGTTGCAAAAAGCTTTGCTAAAGGGGACCATGGCTCTACTTTTGGAGGCAACCCGGTTGCATGCCTCGCTGCAAATTTTACAATTGAATATTTAATAAAAAATAAGCTTATGCAAAATGCGGAAATTCAGGGGAGCTACCTAATGAAAAAATTAAGCTCAATAAATTCGGACAACATCAGAGAAATTAGGGGAAAGGGGCTTATGATTGGAATGGAAATGAGAAAATATTCTGAGAAAATGCAAGAAAAATGCCTTGAGAACGGCTTGCTTGTCAATCTGACAGCTGAGAAAGTGCTGAGATTTTTGCCGCCGCTTACAATAAGCAGGGGCGTAATCAATGACGCTTTGGAAATTTTAAATGAAGTGATTGAAAATGAAAATTAAGGCCGGCATTATAGGCGCTTCTGGGTATACGGGATATGAATTGGTAAAAATCCTAGGCAGGCATGGAAAAGTAGAGCTATCTTCCCTTAACAGCAAGAGCCACAGTGGACAAACTGTCAGATCTCTCTACAATGATTTTTGGGATGATAAGCTAAGATTTACCAATCTTAGTATTGATGAAATAAATAAAATGGGTGTTGACGTTGTTTTTACGGCCCTTCCAAGCAAGGAGTCAATTGATGTAGTACAAAAATTGAAAACAAGAGTTATAGACTTAAGCGCTGATTTCAGGTTTTCAAATCCGAAAGTTTATGAGAAAGTCTATGGAATAAAAAATGATTCAAAAATAAAAGCCGTCTATGGGCTGCCTGAGCTTTTTAGAGATGAAATTAAGAAAGCCAAAGTAGTTGCAAATCCAGGATGCTATGCAACAGCCTGCATTCTTGCTGCATTGCCTATACAAAAATTTGCTAGTAGCATTATCTTTGACTGCAAATCAGGCTATAGCGGCGCTGGTGCCAAGCCAACTTACGCCAATCAGCCGGAGAATTATGCTGATAATATAATTGCGTACAATATAACAAAGCACAGGCATAAATATGAAATAGAGCAATTTATCAAAACAAAGCTGTCTTTTACTCCGCATGTGATTCCTGTATTCAGGGGCTTGATGTGCACAATGCATGCAATTCTGAAGAAAAAAGGAAGTTCCGAAAAGATTAAAAAACTATATAAGGGCTTTTATAGGAAAGAGCCTTTTGTGAAGATAACTGAAGGCAAGCTACCGGAGCTTCATGATGTGCAAAACAACAATTATTGCTGTGTTGGCGGCTTTGAGATTGATGAAAACAACCAGCTCGTTGTGGTGTCTGTAATTGACAATCTCCTCAAAGGCGCTTCAGGACAGGCAGTCCAGAACATGAACATAATGTTTGGGATTGATGAAAGTGAAGGGCTTGTATAGGGAATTTTGAATGTCCTAAAAAATTGCAATGCAATTTTTGGGAACTTGAAAATCTTGGATTTTCAAGTAAAATGGTAAAAATAATGAATTTTTCAAAGTTCTCTATAATTTCAAACCAAAACATTTATTAACCACTTCATACTAATACTTTTTTTTAATGCACGAAGGTAAAGAAGCAAGGCTTGTTCTTGAAAACGGCGACGAGTTCAGAGGCTTTTCTTTTGGCGCAGGGCATTCAACATCAGGGGAAGCTGTTTTCAGCACAGGAATGGTTGGCTATCCGGAGTCGCTGACAGACCCGAGCTACAAAGGGCAGATTCTTGTTTTGACGTATCCATTAATAGGAAATTATGGCGTGCCTGCAAAGAATATTGAAAACAGCCTTGACACAAATTTTGAGTCGGATAAGATTCAAGTTCAGGCATTGATTGTTTCTGACTATTCTTTTGAGTACTCCCACTGGAATGCAAAAAAAAGCCTTGCGGAATGGCTGAAAGAAGAGAATATCCCTGCAATTTACGGCATTGACACCAGAAAATTGACAAAAACATTAAGAGAAAAGGGCGCAATGCTTGGTAAGATTATTTTTGACGAGGAAAATGTTGGTTTTTACGACCCAAATGCCTTTGACGTTGTAAAAGAAGTTTCTATAAAAGAGCCGATTGTGTACAATGAAAGGCCAAACCAAGAAAAGGTGGTTGTTGTTGACTGCGGGGTTAAAAACAATATCATAAGGAATCTGATAAAAAGGAATCTGACAGTTATCAGGGTGTCTTATGACTATGATTTTCTGGCGGATTTTTTTGATGGGTTGATTATTTCTAACGGACCCGGCGACCCTAAAATGTGCAAGAAAACTATTTACAATGTCGGCAGAGCTTTGAAGCATAATATTCCGACATTCGGCATATGCCTCGGCAACCAAATACTTGCATTGGCAGCAGGAGGTGATACTTACAAATTAAAGTACGGGCATCGCTCGCAGAATCAGCCTTGTACTTTAGTTAATACTAAAAGATGCTTTATCACAACACAAAACCATGGGTTTGCAGTTGACATGAAGTCATTAAGCGACGAATGGCAGGAATTTTTTGTGAATGCGAATGACGGCACAAATGAAGGCATAAAGCACAAGACAAAGCCGTTTATGTCTGTCCAGTTTCATCCTGAGGCAACCCCTGGTCCTGTTGACACGGAGTTTTTGTTTGATGAGTTTGTTAAAATGTTGAAATAAAATGATTCAAAAGCCAAAAAAAGTTTTAGTATTGGGCTCGGGTTCATTGAAAATTGGGCAAGCCGGAGAATTTGACTATAGTGGTAGCCAGTGCCTCAAGGCTTTAAGAGAAGAAGGAATAGGAACAGTACTTATCAATCCAAACATTGCAACTATACAAACTTCTGAAGGCATGGCTGACAAAATTTATTTTCTGCCCGTAACCCCTTATTTTGTCGAAAAAGTGATTGAAAAGGAAAAAGTTGACGGCATAATGCTTTCTTTCGGCGGGCAGACTGCCTTGAACTGCGGCGTTGAACTGCATGATGCAGGAGTTTTTGAGAAACACGATGTAAAAGTTTTAGGCACACAGATTGATGCAATCAAAAACACAGAAGACAGGGAGTTGTTTGTAAAAAAGCTGAATGAAATAAATGTCAAGACTCCGGAAAGCGAGGCAGTGGCAAGTGTAGGGCAAGCTATTGAAGTTGCAAAAAAACTGGAATACCCTGTCATGCTCAGGGTTGCTTATGCTCTTGGCGGACAAGGCTCTGGAGTCGCGCTCAATGAAGAAGAATTAGCAGCAAAAGCGAAAAGGGCTCTGGCTTATTCATCTCAAGTTCTCATCGAGAAATACCTTGGCGGATGGAAAGAAATAGAATACGAAGTTGTTAGGGACGCCTATGACAACTGCATCACTGTCTGCAACATGGAAAATTTTGACCCGATGGGAATCCATACAGGAGAAAGCATTGTGGTTGCCCCGTCGCAAACCCTGACAAACAGCGAATACCACAAGCTGAGGGATATTTCAATAAGAGTAATAAGGCACCTTGGAATTGTCGGCGAATGCAACATACAATACGCCCTTGACCCTTATTCCGAGGATTACATGGTCATAGAAGTCAATGCAAGGCTCTCAAGAAGCTCTGCCCTTGCTTCAAAGGCAACAGGCTATCCTCTGGCATTCATCGCAGCAAAACTAGCCATTGGGTATTCTTTAACCGAGCTTGAAAATGCAATAACAAAGGCTACAAAAAGCTGCTTTGAGCCTGCCTTGGACTACATTGTCGTAAAAATCCCGAGATGGGACCTGCAGAAGTTCAAGCATGTAAGCTTTGAGATTGGCTCAGAGATGAAAAGCGTCGGGGAAGTCATGGCGATTGGCAGGAAGTTTGAGGAAGTTATCCAGAAAGCTATAAGGATGCTTAACATAAATCTTCATGGATTGGTCGGGAATAATCTAAAATTTGACGATATCAAAAAAGAATTAAGAATGCCAACAGATAAAAGGCTATTGGCTATTGTGGAGGCAGTTAGAAGAGGAATTTCTGTTGATGAAATTTATGAATTGACAAAAATCGACAAATGGTTTTTGTATAAAATAAGGAATGTTGTTGAAACTGAAAAGGGCTTATTAAACTGCAATATCGGCAACGTCCCAATCAATTTAATCAAACTGGCAAAACAGCAGGGCTTTTCCGATTTCCAGATTGCAAGATTATTGTTTAAAGAGGATGGAAATAATATGGGGGAAAAGCTTTTGCAGGCCAGGAATTTAAGGAAGAAGCACAAAATAACCCCGTGCGTGAAGCAGATAGACACTTTGGCTGCAGAATACCCCGCAAAAACGAACTACCTTTACCTTACTTACAACGGAGAAGAAGATGATATTGAATTCAAGGCAAAAAACAACGTTATAGTCCTTGGCTCAGGCGCTTACAGGATAGGAAGCTCTGTCGAGTTTGACTGGTGCTGCGTCAATGCAGTTTTTACATTAAAGAAGCTGGGCTACTCCGCAATAATGATTAACTACAATCCCGAGACTGTAAGCACCGACTATGACGTGTGCGACAGGCTTTATTTCGACGAGCTGAGCCTTGAAAGGGTGCTTGACATCTATGAAAAAGAGAATCCACTCGGAGTTATAATTTCAATGGGCGGGCAGATTCCGAACAATCTTGCAATGAGGCTGGACAGGCAGGATGTGAAAATATTTGGAACATCCCCTTTGAGCATTGACAATGCAGAGAACCGCCATAAATTTTCTACAATGCTTGACTCTCTCGGAGTTGAGCAGCCGCAATGGGCAAGCGGGGCTGCCATGGGCGTTGCCGCCAACAAAAAAGAGCTGGAGCAGTACCTCAGGAAAGCAGCAGAGGTTTCAAAAGAGCATCCTGTTGTAATAAGCAAGTTCATAACAAATGCAAAGGAGATTGAGATAGACGCTGTTGCGCAAAACGGCGACTTGGTGATTTATGCAGTCTCAGAGCACATAGAAAATGCAGGCGTTCATAGTGGAGATGCAACCATGGTGCTGCCGCCGCAATACACATACCTTGAAACAATCAGAAGAATAAAGGAGATAACAAAAAGCATTGCAAAATCATTGAAGATAACAGGGCCTTTCAACATACAGCTCATTGCAAAAGACAACAATATAAAAGTCATAGAGTGCAATTTGAGGGCTTCAAGGAGCTTTCCGTTCGTTTCAAAAGTCACAAAGCACAATTTCATTGACATGGCAACAAAGGCAATGCTTGGGATGGATATAAAAGGGAAGTACAACACTCTTGACTTGGATTATGTCGGAGTCAAAGCGCCCCAGTTTTCTTTCTCGAGACTGCAAGGGGCAGACCCTGTTCTGAGCGTTGAGATGGCTTCCACAGGAGAAGTCGCATGCCTAGGCAGTGATGTGAATGAAGCGTTTTTGAAGTCATTGCTTTCTGTCGGGTTTGTGATTCCAAAATCAAATGTTTTGCTTTCAACAGGCCCGATAAAGAGCAAGGCGGATTTGCTGGAGAGTGTCAAAAAGCTGGCAGAAATGGGATATAATCTTTATGCAACTGAGGGAACTGCTAAATTTCTTGAAGAAAACAATGTCAAAACTAATATCTTGCATTGGCCATTGGATAAAAAAGAACCAAGCACATTGACGTATCTTCAAGAAAGAAAAATTGACTTGGTAATCAATATCCCAAAAAGCTTGGAGGAGGAAGAACTTACAAATGATTATCTTATCAGAAGAAAGGCAGTTGACTTTAACATTCCTTTATTAACAAACGCGCAGATTGCTAAATTGTTTGTTGAATCAATTTACAAGAAGAAAATTGAGGAGCTGGAGGTTAAGAGCTGGGGGGAGTATTAGAGACTTACCTAGCTAAATATTCTAAATTTACAGTGATATACCTCCTGTTTCCAATAAATTGCAATACTCCTCTTTTAACAAGGTCGTATACAACTGATTTGCATGCTTCTCTAAAGGTTGTTACAGTACCACGATAAGAAAATCCATAGGCATAGTTCTTTGGCTCTATACCCAACATAGAAAGCTCATTTGGATTCCTCTTTCTTAATTTTGTAAAATGTTCCCTAAAATCTAAAGCGTTTGGGTCATCTATGGCTTCCTCTATTGTTTTTGCCACAATATCCTTAAATTTCTTTGGGTCATGCTCTTTCCAATAATTAAATAAAAACTCCCTTACTTCTCCAATGCGAGCCGAGTAGGCATATTCAGCATCTTTCTATTAATTTTGTGTTCCGCTATAAAAGTTACCAATGCCTTTCCTTCACCGCTTAAAGCTTGAAGCTCAGGATACTCAACTTTATATTCTCCTCCGCTTAGAATTTGTTCCAGCCCCTGCTTCCATCTTTCTGAATAAGCGCCTGTTATTTGGATCAATCTTTTTAGTTCTTTTTTGGTTAAGTGTTCCCTATCGACCTCACCCAAAAGCCTATCTATACATATTTGATATCTTATTGCAAGGTCTTTGACTGCTGCCATAATCTAAAAGTAATGCGAAGTAATTTAAAAAATTTGCCTAATTAAAAAAACAAATTTTAAATATTGGTTGTCAAATGTGTTGAATGCAAGATGGAAAGCAGCAGTTTGGATCATAATGTGGATTATTATTGCAGTTCTTATAGGGAATTTCTTGAGCATTTTGTTAAAGAGCCCAATATAAGAGAGCATATTGTGAGTTTGATGTCTCAGCACTCAACTAGGGACACAACCTTGGCATTTTTTGATATGATGGACCACTCTTTGGAAATTGGAAGCAGGCTTAAGGATGAAAGTGAGGCATTTGAATGGCATCTAAAATGGGCAGATTATGGATTATTGAGCTTTAAAGATCCTGAGAGATTACTCACGCAGGGAAAATGGAAGCTGTTAAAAGACTATGCTGAATTTATTAGAGAGGAATACCACAAAGCTGGGTTATTGGGAAGAATGCTTGAAGGAGACACACTCAAAATCATGACTATTCGTGAATTAAGCGATAAACTTCCAGTTGGAGCGAGGGCTGTTTTCCAGGTTGGAAGTGTGTCTAAAGAGAATATTCATCAATGGCCAAGACATATCTTGAGGCAAGTCAGCGAAGTCCTATATCAGGGAGGACCTGTCGAGGTCCCTTACAGGGATATTGGCTTGGTGAAGTTTAATCCAGAATTTCACAATCCTGTTTTTCACTAAATCAAAAAAAATAATTAAATTATTTTTTGATTCTTCTTCACCACCATTAAATAGCTATTCACAAAACCTTACATTTAAATATGAATTATAGACTACTTCCTTTTTGAGGGGTGCGAACATACCTTGATATCCCATAAGAAGTATATGGGGCTTGCCATAAGGCTTGCCGAAAAGGGCAGGGGCTTGACATCCCCCAATCCAATGGTCGGCTGCATTATAGTAAAGCGCGGCAGGATTGTGGGAAGGGGATGGCACAAAAAGGCAGGCACAGAGCACGCTGAAGTCCTTGCAATAAGCGAAGCCGGCAAAAAAGCCGCTAATTCTACGATGTACGTCAATTTGGAGCCGTGCTCGCACTGGGGCAGAACCCCGCCGTGCACGGAGAAGATTGTTGAGGCAGGCGTCAGGGAAGTAATAATCGGAATGAAGGACCAGAATCCCCTGGTGGACGGCTTCAGAGAGCTGAAATTTAGGGGATTGAAGACAAAAATAGGCATTCTGGAAAAAGAAGCGAAAAAGCTGAACGAGGCTTACATTAAGTACATAAAAAACAAAAGGCCCTTTGTAATTGTCAAGGTTGCCATGAGCCTTGACGGAAGGATTGCAACATCAACAGGCAGCTCAAAGTACATAACAAGCAGGGAGGCAAGAACTTATGTCCATGGGCTAAGGAGCGAGGTTGATGCGGTGATGGTCGGGTTAAACACAGTGCTCAGGGACAATCCCGAGCTCACCCCCAGGCTTGTTAAAGGCAAAGACCCGATGAAAATCGTAGTGGACAGCAAGCTCAAAATACCCAAAAGCTGCAATCTCATGAAAGAGCCTGCAAAGCTGATTATTGCTGCGACAAACAAGGCTCCAAAAAGCAGCATAAAGAGGCTTCAGCACAAGGGCGCAACCGTAATAATCGCAAAATCGAAAAACGGGATGGTTGATTTGGAGGATTTGATGAAGCAGCTTGGAAAGCATGAGATAACAAGCGTGATGATAGAGGGGGGCTCTCAATTGAACAGCTCTGCAATAAAAGCTGGAGTTGTTGACAAAGTGCTGATATTCACGGCGCCGAAGCTCATCGGCAACGGCATAGGCGCAATCGGAAGCCTTGGAATAAAGAAGATAAGCAATGCAATAGACATCAAGAACCCAGTGTGCAGAAGGATAGGAAATGACATGATGGTTGAAGGGTATCTTTGATTGAAAAAATATTAATAATACAGAAAAAAATGATAAAACAATCACGAGAGCGACATTTGAACGTATCAGCGTTGAAAGTGAACCGCTTTTTAGGTTGGATTTAAAGTATACTATTAAAATGACATTCTCAAATGTTAAAGATGCTATTAAGGACTTCAAAAAAGGCGGATTTGTGGTAGTAATTGACGACAGGCATCGCGAGAATGAGGCCGACTTGGTGATTGCTGCTGAAAAAGCCACTCCGCAGAAGATTAACTTTATGATTAAGGAAGCAAGGGGCTTGGTTTGCGTGCCTATGCTTGGCAAAAGGCTTGACGGGCTAAAATTGCCTTTAATGACGAGAAAAAATACAGAGTTTACAAAGTGCGCCTTTACAGTTTCTGTTGATGCAAAAAAAGGGACAACAACAGGCATTTCAGCTTATGACAGGGCAAGGACAATAAAAGCACTGATTAGCAACAAAACAAAGCCACATGACTTGGCAAAACCCGGGCATATTTTTCCTTTGAGATGCGATGCAAGAGGCTTAAGCAAAAGGGCAGGGCACACAGAGGCTGCAATTGAATTGTGCAAACTTGCAAATCTTTATCCTGCTGCTGTGATATGCGAGATTATTGGTGAGAGTGGGAGGATGGCAAAAGGCAAGGAATTAAAGAAGTTTGCTAAAAAGCATAGTTTGAAGATTTTAAGGATAAGGGAGTTGGTTGCATTCAGGACAATAAACAAAAATATTTAAATCCAACCATTTTTATTGAATTCTTATGGACGAGTTCAAGGAACTAATATTAAATTTTCTCAAAAAAGAAACTAATTTGGAAAACATTGAGCTGGAAATCCCTCCAAATCCAGAAATGGGCGACTATGCGTTTCCGTGCTTTGTTCTTGCCAGGGAATGGAAGAAATCCCCAAACGAGATAGCGATTGAATTAGGCAAAAAGTTCAAGCCAAGTGGTTTGATAACTTCTGCAAAAGCGGTTGGCCCTTACCTGAATTTCTTTGTCAATAAAAATAAAATCGCGGAAACAACAATAAAAGAAATACTAAAGCAAAAAGAAAAATACGGCTCATCAGGCATGGGAAAAGGCAAAAAGGTTCTTTTAGAGCACACCAGCATAAACCCGAATGCCTCCCCGCATGTCGGCAGGGCAAGAAACGCATTGATAGGAGATTCAATTGTAAGGATTCTTAAATTCCAAGGATACAAAGTTGAAACACATTATTTTGTCAACGATGTCGGCAAGCAGATAGCCATGCTTGTCCTGGGAGCAGAAGGAAAGAAGAATGTTGCTTTCAAGGACTTATTAAGAATTTACATTGAAATAAACAAGAAAATCGAGGAAAATCCGGAACTTGAAAAACAGGTTCTTGTCTTGCTTAACAAGCTGGAAAAAGGCGACAAAACAACAAGGAAAAAATTCGAAAAAATAGTAAAAACATGCGTCAAAGGGCAAACCGAAATCCTTTCAGAGCTTGGAATCAGATACAACTTTTTTGACTACGAGTCAAAATACCTGTGGGACAAGAAAACAGATGAAACACTGAAAAGGCTTGAGAAAACAGGCAAGCTTTTCATCGACGGCTTCAACAGGTGGGTTATGGACCAGAAAGGCTACGGCTTGGGGATGAAGATTCCTGTGCTTGTCATGACAAGGGGTGATGGAACTTCTTTGTATCCCTTAAGGGACATTGCATACAATCTTGACAAGTTGAAGAAAGGCGAAAATATAGTAATCCTTGGCGAGGACCAGAAATTATACCAAGAGCAGATTGCAGCTGTGCTCAAGGAGCTTGAACTGAAGCTGCCAAGAGTTGTACATTACTCTTTTGTTTTGCTGCAGGAAGGCAAGATGTCCACGCGAAAAGGCAACCTTGTGCTTCTTGAGGATTTTATGAGGGAGGCTGTGAATAAGGCAAGCGATGAATTAAGAAAAAGATACAACAAAATTGATGAAAAGTCAGCAAAAGCCATTGCTTATGGAGCTGTGAAATACGGAATTTTGAGGGTAAGCCCGGAAAAGAATGTAATTTTCGACTGGGAGCAGGCATTAAGCTTTGAAGGCGAGACATCGCCTTACATCCAGTACGCTTATGCAAGAATAAGCAGCATACTAAAAAAGGCAAAGAAAATCAATCAAAAAGCGGATTTGGGCCTGCTGAAGGAAAAGGGGGAGCGGGAATTGGTAAAATTAATGTCCAACTTCACAGAAACAGTAACAAAAGCCACAAACGACTTAAGGCCGCATTTGATTGCCAATTACCTCTACTCATTGGCGCAGAAATTCAACGAGTATTATCATTCGCACCAGGTCCTGAAGGCAGATGAAAAAACAAGGGGCGCAAGGCTGCTGCTGATAAATGCTGCAGGGCAGGTTATAAAAAACGGGTTGAATCTGCTCGGAATCGGAGTTTTGGAGAGGATGTAAAATGGATATCCGCATTCAGTTGATGCTGCTGGCAGCCATGATAGTGCTGTCAGCTTTCTTTGCCCTGTCGGAAACAGCCCTGCTGTCAGTAAGCAGGTTTAAAGTCAGGTACTGGGTTGAAAAGAAGAAATTTGGCGCCGATTACGTCAAAAAGCTGAAGGACAGCCCGGAAGTTCTTTTGTCCACTGTACTGATAGGCAATAACGTTGTGAACACGGCAGCTGCTGCAATAACCACATCAATCGCAATAGATATTTTCCAGAGCAATGCAATCGGGATAGCGACCGGGATAGCGACATTCCTCATTTTGATTTTCGGCGACATAACCCCGAAGTCGATCGGGGCAAGCAAAAACGAAATCCTGGCGCCGATAGTGGCGCCAGTAATATGGAATATAAACGTAGCCATCTACCCTCTGATAAAAATTCTTGAATATTTCCTTAAAGGCATAAACAAGCTGGTCGGCGCAAAAAAAATACCCATAATAAGCGAAGAAGAGCTCAAGACTATAATAAAGGCAAGCGAGGAGGAAGGCACGATAAAGGAGATAGAAAAAAAGATGATACAAAGGATTTTTGACTTTGACCGCACGACATTAAGCGACATCATGACGCCCAAGAAGCATATCGTTTCCGTAAGCTCTGACATACAGATCAAGGACGTGCTTCAGCTTCCGACAGCCAAAATGTATTCAAGGCTGCCTGTTTACGACAAAAGTAAGGACAACATCATCGGAATTGTGCACCTTAAGGACATGCTGAAGCTTATAAAGGAAAACAAGCTCGATACAAGCGTAAGGCAGATAATGAAAAAGCCGCTTTTTGTATTCTGGAACAAGAAGATGGATACAATGCTGCGCATGTTCCAGGCAAGGAAGCAGCACATGGCAATTGTCATTGATGAAAAAGCGCGAGTTATGGGGCTTGTCACAATAGAAAACATCCTTGAGGAGATTGTAGGGGAGATAATTGACGAAAGCGACAGGATAAACCCAAGCATAACTGAAAGCGAAAAAAACGAGTGGCTTGTGAAAGGCTCGACTGAGATAGAAGAGATAAATGCAAAAACAGGGATCTCCCTGAAGGCATCAGACTATGTGGATTTGGACAGCTTCATAATTGCAACCTTGGGCAGGTCCCCAAAGGCCGGGGACGAGATTATCCACCAGAACTTCAGGATTGCCATGGAGGAAGTGCAGGGCAAGAAGGTGCTCAGGGCGAGGATTGTTAAGGGGTGAATGTGTAATTACTTTACAATACTAATAATCAAAACATTTATATTTTAAGAACAATAACTTTGCGTTTAAGGTGGTTTTTTGGAACTCTCTGTTTTGGTTGAAAAGTATGAAAAATATCTTCCAGTCACGCACAATTCTCCACATTTAACGCTGGGAGAAGGTGACACCCCTTTAATCAGGGTTCCAAGTTTGGAGATGCTTCTTGATGAGAGAGTGTCTCGTAAATACCATCGACATATTACAAGAAACCTTATGATTCTTGGAAAACTTGAGCACGAACAACACTCTACTTATTCTTTTAAGGATAGAGGTATGATTATCGCAGTTATTAAGGCATTAGAAGAAGGGAAGAAAATGTTGCTGTGTGCATCTACAGGCAATACAGCTGCTTCTGCGGCTGCTTATGGGGCTGCAGCGGGATTGCCAGTTATGGTTATTGTACCTAAAGGTATTGCTACAGGTAAACTTTCTCAAATAAGGATGTATGGTGCCGAAGTAATGGAAATTGACGGTGATTTTAATGATGCATTAAAATTGGCTCAAAAAATGGCTGAAAAAAATCCAGACATTCAGTTAGTTAATTCTGTTAATAAGTATAGGATAGAAGGGCAGAAGACTGCTGCATTTGAAATATGTGACGTGCTGGGGGATGCTCCAGATTATTTGTTTTTGCCTGTCGGAAACGCGGGTAATATAACCGCTTATTGGAAAGGTTTTAATGAATATTTTGATGCCAAGAAAATCAGCAAACTGCCAAAGATGATGGGTTATCAGGCAGCTGGAGCAGACCCGATTGTACGGGGACACCGAATTAGGAAGCCAAAAACAGACGCGTCTG
The DNA here is from genome assembly GCA_018303685.1 of Candidatus Woesearchaeota archaeon. Classification (GTDB taxonomy): domain Archaea; phylum Nanobdellota; class Nanobdellia; order Woesearchaeales; family GW2011-AR4. The sequence goes on along the minus strand of JAGVXS010000007.1, from coordinate 869 downwards.
CCATAAGAATCGGAAATCCTGCAAGCTGGGAATATGCTACCCAAGCAAGGGACGAGTCTGGCGGGTTAATCTATAAGGTAACTGATCGCCAGATGTATCGTGCACAATATTTCTTGAGCGCTCTTTCCGGCAATTCAATATATGTTGAATTAGCTTCTTCAGCATCTGTTGCAGGCATGCTAAAATATGACCTCCAGAAGCCATTTGATCATGGCTCTACAATTGTTTTTGTAGTCACTGGCGCTGGTGTCAAAGATCCAGCATCTGCTGAGAAAAACCCTTTCAAGAAAGAGATAATAAAATTAAGAAGCAGTATGAATCCACATCTAATAGCTAAAGGTATTATAAAAAACTATGATTCTAGACGACCGACTCAATTAGCAAGATAAATTTCCACCAAAACCTTTAAATACACGTTTATGAAATATACAAATTCTTGGGGGTTAGTGATTACTTTGTCAACTGAAACGCAGTTTAGCGATGGAAGCGGCAGAATGGACAGCAACAACATTTTTATAGGCGGAAAGCCGTTTATGAACTATGTGACCGGGGTGGTGATGCAGTTCACAACCAAGAACGCCGATGATGTAATAATAAAGGCAAGGGGCAAGTTCATATCAAGGGCTGTGGATGTTGCAGAAGTCGCTGCAAAAAGGTTTCTGGAAAATGCAGTTGCTGTCAGCGACATAAGGATAGACTCCGAAGGCTTCAAGAACACTGAAGGCAGGGACGTCAGGGTTTCAACAATAGAGATAACATTGAGCAAAAACCGGCAGTAAAGAGTTCTTTTATTGAATAATTTTAAATAGTCAATAAAATTTAAATAGTCCTCGGGCCTGTGATGTAACGGACAGCATAATCGGCTTCGG
>JAGVXS010000072.1 GCA_018303685.1 Candidatus Woesearchaeota archaeon | reverse complement strand
ACTATTAAACGCAGTTTTAATTGCTGTTTAATAGGTGTTAGATATGTTAAAGCGAAGTTTTTATATACTTATAGTTATTCATTAGCTTTATGGAAGATACGCATGTTTATCTTAATAAGCTGTCTGAAGAGCTGAGGCTGAGGAAGCACTCAGGGCAGACTGAAAAGGTTTATACATTGATAATAAGGAAGTTCATTGAGTCAGGGCTTCAGCCAAGGGAGTTTTTGCTGGAATACGCTGATAAAAGCCGCTCAAGCATAAGGAGTGTGTATTTCGCGCTGAAATTCTTTTACGAGAATGTTTTAAGGCAGAAGTTTGATGAAACAATACCTCTTGCAAAAAACAAAGGCAAGCTTCCTGTTGTCCTGAATAAAGAGGAAATAAGCAAGATGCTTGAAGCCACATTAAACCTAAAACACAGATTAGTGCTGATGTTTCTCTATTACACGGGCATAAGGCTTAATGAGATAGTCAACCTGAAATGGGAAGATATTGATTTTGAAAGAGACACCATCCATCTTAAAACTGCCAAAGGCGAGAAGGAACGAATCATCTTTCTGCATGAAAAGCTGAAGAATTTCATTGAATACTTCGGCATTAAAAAAGAAAGCTTTGCCTTCATGTCAAATCTTGGGAAAAAGTATGACAAAAGAACAATTCAGATGATTGTTAAAAATGCAGCAGAAAGGGCTGGAATCGGAAAGAAAATAACACCCCACACCTTGAGGCACAGCTTTGCCACCCATCTTTTGGAGGCAGGCGCGGACATAAGGCACATCCAGAAGCTTTTGGGGCATTCAAGCCTGCAGACTACCCAGATTTACACCCATGTTGCCAATAAAGATATAAAGAAGCTTGCAAACTTGTTGTGAATATGATTATAGGCATAACAGGCTCAGTCGGCTCTGGGAAAACAACAATAGCAAAATTGTTCAGCAGGCATTGGTACAGCAGGATAGACGCAGATGAAATAGGGCATAACCTGATTAAAAAAAATTCCAAAGCCTATGGAAAGATAGTAAGGGAATTCGGCAATGGTATATTAGGCAAAAACAGCAACATAGACAGGAAAAAACTCGGCGAAATTGTTTTTAATGACATTAAAAAATTAAAAAAATTAAACTCGATAATGCATCCATTGATAATCAATGAAATAAAAAATAATATAAGAAAAATAAAACAGGAATGCGGCAATAGGGCAAAAATCATAATTGATGCGCCTTTATTGCTTGAGACAAAGGCAAAAAATCTGGTTGACAAAGTCATTGTTGTAAAATGCAGCAGGGAGAATATCCTGAAAAGGAGCAGGAAATTCACAAGGCGGCAAATAGAAAGGATTTTAAAGGCGCAGATGCCCCTGAATGAAAAGCTGAAATACGCTGATTTTGTGATTGACAACAACAAGGATTCAGGGCATCTGGAAAAGCAGGTTAAAATCATCATTCAGCAATTAAATAAAAAATGAAAATATTGAAAATAGGTTAGGTTACTATGTAGGATTATAAAGATGGCTAAGATAAAAAAACTTAAACAGATTCAAAGCATACTGGCTTCAAGCAAGGTTGAACTAAGGAAAAAGTATAAAGTCAAGGAGTTAGGCATATTCGGCTCTTATGCAAGAGGGCAGCAGAAAAAGACAAGTGATGTAGATATTCTTGTAAGATTCAATCCTAATGCCACACTCTTTGATTTTGTCGGATTGGGGAATTATTTAGAGGAAAAACTGAAAATAAAGGTAGATGTGGTTTCAGAGAATGGCATAAGGCCAGAATTGAGAAGCAATATCGTTAAAGGAGTGCTTAAAGTATGAAGCGGGATAATAAATTATTCGTAAAGGATATTATTGATGCTATGGGGCATATTGAAGAGTTTGTAGGGGGTATTACTCTTGATGAGCTAAAGGAAGATGAAAAGACATCAAGCGCTGTTATCAGGAAATTTGAAGTGATTGGAGAAGCTGTAAAGTACATGCCCAATAATGTAAAGGACAAGCATAAAGAAATTCAATGGAAATCCATGGCAGGAATGAGGGACAGACTGATTCATGCATACTTTGGCATTGACTACAAGCTTGTCTGGGCTGCGATAAAAACTGAAATACCAAAACTGAAGCCAAAGCTGAAAAAATTGCTTTCAAGCCTTGAGCAAGAGGAAAAATGAAAACAGCAGTTTATCCCGGTGCTTTTGACCCTGTAACCAACGGGCACATTGATGTTATAGAAAGAGCATTAAAATTATTTGACAAATTGTACATTCTTGTGGGGGAGAACCCGCAGAAAACAGCAACTTTTTCTCCCGAAGAGAGAGTCGGGATGCTTAAAGAATCATTAAAAAAGCACAACAGTAGGATAGAGATTGAGCACTTCAATGGCCTGCTTCTGGAGTATGTCAAGAAGAAAAAATCCAATGTCATTATAAGGGGCTTGCGCGCAATCTCTGACTTCGAGTTTGAGTTCCAGCGCGCCCAGTTCAACAGGGAATTTGCAAAGGACGTTGAGACAATTTTCCTGATGACAAAGGATGATTATGCGTTCCTAAGCTCGAGCATTGTGAAGGAAATCGCGATGTTCAGCGGCTCTGTGAAAGGCTTTGTTCCGCCTATTGTTGAGAAAAAGCTAAAAGAGAAGTTTAAAGGATAATCATTCATAATACTTGCTCAAGTCCTCTTCGTGAACCCTTCTTCTGGGCTGGTTTTCTAGAACGGTTTTTTGCTTTACAAGCCTTGCGGTGTAGCCTGCAATGATATTCCTCAATTTTAAAGAGGCAACGTTTGTGTACTTTTCAACAAGCGCCTTGTTCTTGCTGAACTCAGAAGTGAATTCATTGCCATGCTCCTTAACAAGCTTTTTTGCGATTCTTTTAGAAAGCAGCGTTTTTATTCTTCCCATAAAATTACTCCAGCTTTGTCTGGTCAAACGGCTTTGCAGCAGAATCCCTTTTTATTGCGCCTGGCAACGGCCTCTTGACACTTATAGGTATGAGCCCCTGCCTGAACTCAAGCTTTGCCACCTCAATCGGGTTATAGCCCATTTTCTTCAGATCTTCGTCATTCAGCTTAACCAAAAATGGCGCTCCCATAGAAATCTGCAACGCCCTTGCTCCGATAATCCGTGCCTGCTCGTACTTTGTGTATTCTTCCATTTCACTCGACATGTTCGCTAGTAATCTGAATCGTTAGAATCATTATCGTCATCGCCGTCTTCTTCATCCCATCTGCTGTAAAATATCCTCATTTGGCTCACCCCATGAAAGTGCTTTAAAGCGGCTCGTCATCATCAACAAAGTTTTCCCCGCATGAGGGGCACTCAAGCTCGCCTTCCTCAAGTATGGTGCCGCAACTCGGGCATTCCCTTTGCTCTTCACCTTCCATTTTTTACCTCAGAAACCTTGTTGTTGCCAAGCGCATTAGCTCGGCTGGATATCTGAGGGTAGTATTTAAAGGTATCGGAAAATAACGAGTAAAAACCCTACCCAGCCTTCTTCTTCAAAGAATTAAGCCTGTTCCTTATTTTTTTCAGGGCAGAGTCCCTGTTTTTCGAGCTTGCCAGCTCATTTGCAAGCTTTTGGTCTCCGATGACATCCCTGACCCAGCTGCTGAAGTCATTTTTTTCATTGTTTACATGGTGCCTGAAAGTGTCTTCTGCCATGCCAGGCAGCGCATTTGCCAGCTCTTCAATGTTTTTCAATATGGGGCCGTTGTTAATCCAGAAGCACTGCTCTGGGGCAGCATCGCACAAGTACCTTTTTGCCTCGTCCTTGGTAACCATCTACATCAGCTCCTTTACAAGCCTTCTTAAAATTGCAATCTGGGTTTCAAGCCTGTTCTTCGCCCTTGAAATGTCCTCTGCAAGGCTGTGGTCATAAAAGACATCCTTAACCCATGAGCTGAAATCGTTCTTGAACTCGTTGGCATGGTGCCTGAATATCTCCTCGCTCATTGTCTCAAGGGCATCGGCAAGCTCCATTATATTTTTTATTTTCCTTCCGTCTGCAACAACAAAATGATGCTCTACAGGAGCCTCCCCGAGAATCTTCTTCCTTATTATGACTTCTATGCTCTGCAAGGGTTTCTTAGAAGACTTGCTACTAGCTGTTTTGCCTCTTTTTTTTGCCATTATACCACTCTTTTAATGCATTAAATCATCTGCTATTATTTATAATTTGCGGTTTTCGAACAACAATTGCGGGATAAAATATAAAATTATTTTTTCTTGTATTCGTAATATGAAACAAAAAGGTAATAAACTATAGGTATTATCATTGTTGAAATAATCAATGATTTTTGATAAAGACCTAATGGAGGACAACAACCCCCTGGGTCTGTGCATTCTAGCACAACGCATGTTGTTTTTGCGTAGGTGTATACCACTAAGAAAATAAAAAGAGCTGAAGTTGATATTACTTTTCTCCACGTTGGCTTTAAACTTTCTTTGAATGGCATAACTAAACCTTTGCAAAATATTTATTCCACCACCTTCAATTCACCCAGCTTATTCGCCTTAATCCTGAAGTCATTCAGTATGTTCATGTAAGTGATGAAGGCTTCGTAAGGGCTGTCATAGGGGTTGAAGTACTTGTGCACATCGCCGTCATTGAACCACTTGGTGCACATGTAGTAGAAATGGTCGCTGGTCTGCAGCTTTCTCCACTCGTCAAGCAGGGCGGGATTTTTTGACAATTTAACATGAGGCTCAAGGCTGTAGACCTGGCTTATGGCTTCCTGCTGCATTTTGTTGCCAAGCCATGCGCTCAGGTCCCTTTCAATATCAGCCCAGCTGACATAATGGGGGAAGTCAAGCTCAGCAACAGCGGGATGATTCAGTATCTCCTGCGGCAGGTGCCTCAAAAACTCGAAAATGCCCTTGTCTTCCCACTGGTGCTCGCCAAAGGTTTCGTAGTCCATGAACAGATTGACAACATTGCCGTTGCCGTTGATTTTGTTTATCCATTGCGCGTATTTTGGAGCCGTGAGCGGAAATTCCTCCCAGCTTTTCTCTGAAAACCTGAATGCAATGTCATCGCTGAGCCTGTAATTCTTCAGGAGCAGCTTTATGCTATCCAGCCCTTTTGGCTTGTACACAAAATTCGGGCTTCTCCATTGCAGTATGTGGTCAGCGCCTTCTGCCAGAATGCCCTTGTAGCCCATTTTCCCGATAAATCCGGCAATGTCATTATTATAAACAAGCTCCGTGTTCCTGAAAACTTTTGGCTTGAAATTGAACAATTGCCTTATCTTCTTGTTGTGCAGCTCAACCTGCTCCTTGAACTCTTCTTTTGAATAA
>JAGVXS010000071.1 GCA_018303685.1 Candidatus Woesearchaeota archaeon | reverse complement strand
ATTACGGTTACTCGCCAAAAATTGTCGAAGTTGATGATGTAATCTCGTTGGCAAAAAGCTGTTTCGAGCCTTTGCTGGAAGCTGTTAAGAAAGAAATTGAGAAATGAAATTGGATTATTGTAATTTTTATTTAAAGGTTACGGATTAAATTGTTTGTTGCTTTTTTAGTACACAGACATTCATTTTTATATTTTTAATAATCAAAATTGATTTTATTTTCTATATTGAAAAATATTTACCATTATATAAAGTAATATGTCCCATACTAGTTTAAATAGTATGATAATCTACCATATTCTATGGATATAAAAACTCTTGAAAAAGAATTTAAAGAAAAAGTAGAAGAATTATATCCCGAATGGTTAGGGGGTAGACAACCATCTAAAAATACAGGCGAAACTGGTAAAAAATTTGAAGATTATTTTTTAAAATTTATTAAGGAACATAACTTAATACCTTTTACTTATAAAATTTGGCAGCGAATAAGAATAGGAGATTCAAAAAAGATATTTGACTTCGTAATATCAAATATAGATTATGTTCCTAATTCGAAAAATAGTGACGATATTCTTGCAGTAATCGAAGTTAGGTTATATGCAACTTATGGATATGATAATTCAGTAACCTATTACCTAGGGAGGAGGGATACTATAAAAAAGCAAAATCCAAAAATACACTTTTTTCATGTAGACTATACAAATGAACTAGGATATCATAAAAAAGTAATGAAAAAATTCAAAGAAAGAGGCATTAATTCAATAGATTTGAAAGATTATTATTTGTTTAATATTTATGAAAATGATGGACATAAATTTAGTTATGAGGTACATAAACTTAATTCTACAGGAGATTTTGAAAGATTCATTAACAATCTAACTAAAATCTTGAAATAAATAATTAGATACTGCTCAAAAACATTTCCTGCTGTATAACCCTTTTTGTAGATTCGCTAATCAAATCTAGAATATTGCCATCAATCATTTGCCCTTTGTTAATAATCAATTCTTTTTCCTTGATTGAAACAGAAAATAGTTTCTCCTTGCACTTGGGGCATTTCAATAAAATTTCCTCCATTTTAATCACCTCTTTGATTATAGTTTAGTAACTTCTTTTCTAAGGTGTTTATTAAGGTAATTAATTTCCTATATAAACTATTAACTTCACACTTTATTCTTTTCCATATAGCAAATAATTCTATTATAGTCTATACTGGTAGTAAAATTTATATAGAATATAGTATACCCTCTGATATGGCGCAGCCAAAATACAGGATTGCAACGATTGGCTCTCATTCTGCACTGCAAATATTCAAAGGAGCGCATGACGAAGGGTTTAAGACCATTGCAGTCTGTAAAAAGGGCTCTGAACGCCCGTATAAGATGTTTAATTCAGCAGATGAGATAATAACCCTTAATTCTTACAGGGACTTTCCAAAGATACAGAATGAGCTTATTAAAAAGAATGCCATTATCATCCCCCACGGCTCTTTTGTAACCTACATGGGCTATGAGGAAGTTGAAAAGCTGAAAGTTAACTATTACGGCAATAAGAAAATCCTGAAATGGGAGTCTGACAGATATCTGGAGAGGCAGTGGCTTACAAAATCAGGATTGAAAGTGCCCCTCTTATTCAAAAAGCCAGAGGATATTGACAGGCTTGTTATTGTCAAGTTCATGGGCGCAGAAGGTGGCAGAGGGTATTTCCTTGCAAAGGACAAGAAGGACTTCTACAGGAAAATCAAGCCATACCAATTAAGAAAATATGTATTGCAGGAATACATAATCGGAGTTCCATTATTCATACATTACTTTTACTCTTCTTTAACCAATGAGATTGAGATAATGGGATGTGATATAAGGTACGAAAGCAATGTCGACAGCCTTGGAAGAATCTCTGCAAGAGACCAGATTGTTCTGCCAAAAATAGACCCAAGCTATGTCATTGTTGGCAATATTCCGGTTGTTGTCCGTGAATCATTCTTGCCAAGGCTAATAGAGATGGGAGAAGATGTTGTCAAAACCCTTGAAACAATCCTGACTCCGGAAGAGGAAATTTTTGTGTTTGAAATATCAGCAAGAATCGTTGCAGGCACAAACCCATTCATTGAAGGCTCTCCTTATACATGGTTAAAATATAATAAGCCGATGTCAACTGGAAGAAGGATTGCAATTGAGATAAAGAATGCGATGAATAAAAATCAGATGAAAAAAATATTAGGTTGAAAGAATAAATGATAACTAAATATATCAGATGATAATTTATAATATCAGATAAAAACAACAAATATCAATCAGGTTTAAAAATGATTTCCCGCAATCAAATCTCAAAAATACTGGAAAATTACGACAAGAACAGCATAACCATAGGTGTGCTCGGCGGGCATTCTGCATTGGATGTGTGCAGGGGCGCGCATTCGCATGGGTTCAAAACATTAGTTATTGCGCAGAAAGGAAGGGAAAAAACATATTCAAAATACTACAAGCGAAGGGAAGGGATTGGGTTTGTGGACGACATTATTACTGTCAATAAATTTTCTGACATTACAAAGAAGGATGTCCAGGAAGAATTAAGGGAGAGAAACACTATTTTTGTCCACAACAGATATTTCTGGGTTTACTGCAACTTCAGGGACATTGAAAACAAGTTTATGGTGCCAATATACGGCACAAGGGACATGGCTTGAAAAAGCCGGAATAAGGACGCCAAAAATATTCAAGGACGCAAAGAAAATTGACAGATTGGTTATTGTCAAGGTTGCAGAGGCGAAAAGAGGCTATGAGAGGGCATTCTTTTTGTGTTCAAATTATAAAGATTATAAAGAAAAATCAAACGAATTATTAAACAAAAAGGTTATAACAAAAAAGGATTTAAGCAAAGCAGTCATTGAAGAATATGTAATTGGCGCTCATGTTAATTTTAATTTTTTCTACAGCCCCTTAAATGATGAACTGGAACTGATGGGCACAGATACAAGGCGCCAAACAAATCTTGACGGCATTTTAAGGCTGCCTGCAGCAGAGCAATTGGAAGTTTTGAAGCACGTCAAGCCAAAGTACATCGAGACAGGGCATTTTAATGTAACAATAAAGGAGTCTTTGCTTGAAAAAGCCTTTGAGCTCGGAGAAAAGTTTGTTGCAGCAACAAAAAAACACCATCCGACTGGAATCATAGGGCCTTTTGCTTTGCAGGGCGCTGTTGTTGCAGAAGAAGGCAGGGAAGATATTGTGATTTTTGACGTCAGCATGAGGATACCGGGCAGCCCGGGAACTTTGTTTACACCTTACTCGGGCTATCTTTATGGCTATTCAATAAGCTATGGTGAAAGAATCGGATTGGAGATAAAAAAAGCTTTGGAATTGGGAAAACTGGATTTGATATGCACCTAGGTTAAAAATGAAGCTTATAAAAATACAAACAATTGCCGCATTACTATTAATAAGTATTTTGATTGCTATTAGTTCTCTTGCAGAAAGCGGTTCTTCTGATGTTGGAGTGTCACAGCCAATAAAGGGAATTTTGCCTCCGGATTTGTCCAACTTTCCGGACATGTTCATAAATAATGGAGTTTTTGATGGTATACTGGTTGTGGGAGACCAAGCTCCAGCAAGTGATGTAATAGCACAAAGCAATCTTGTCCAGTTTTTCGTTGGGTATACTGGAAAATCCCTTGTCGGCTCTACAAAACTGGCAAGTGAAATAAAATCATTAAACCAAAACATAATATCTATAGGCAGCGCTTGCCATAATAATGTCTCATGGGAAATAATGGTTCAGCCAAAGCAATGTGATAGATGGCTGGAGCCCGGCAAGGCAATGATACTGTCGTATGGCTACAAGGATTATGTTTATATTGTAATTGCAGGATATAGTGATAAAGGCACAAGGGATGCTGTGGATTTTTTAATCAATTATGACAAGAACAAGTTGAAAGGAAGCAATATGTTAATAGATGTCGATGAACCGAAGCCAGAGATTAAAGGGTCAGCTATAGAAGAAGAGGCAGAAGAGAAGAAAGAGGAGATGCCTAGTGATATACAAGAAGAGAAAGAAAAATTAGTTTCGGAGCTGACCCAAAAAATTACAAACAAATCAAAAGAAACAAGCAATAATGAAAAAAGAGCTTCATTAAACAAAACTAAGGAAAAAGCTCCAAGTGAGCAAAAACAAGCGATTAAAATTGAGCAGAAAAAAGAAACAAATGTAATAAAAAAAATCATCAATTGGTTTACTTCGTTATTTAACTAAAAATGATTTTAGTACTAAACTTCGGCGGGCAATATTGCCATTTGATAGCGAGAAGGGTGCGCGATTTTGGCGTTTATGCTGAGATTCTGCCCTGCGATGTTTCCCTGAAGGAGATAGGAAAGCTAAAACCAGACGGCATCATTCTTTCAGGAGGTCCGGCAAGCGTTTATGAGCACAACGCTCCGGCAATGGACAGAAAAATATTGGGATTGGGAATTCCTATTCTCGGCATATGCTACGGACTGCAGCTAATAGCCAAATATGTTGGCGGGGAAGTTTTAGGCGGCAAATTGAAGGAATTCGGAAAAAAGGATATGCATGTCAAAAAACCCGGAAAATTGCTGAAAAGATTGTCAAAAAAAGAGGAAGTCTGGATGAGCCATGGCGATTTGGTTGCAAAATTGCCAAATGATTTTGAAATTTTAGCCTCGACTGACACCTGCAAGATAGCAGCCTTTGAAAACAATGAAAGAAAATTGTATGGCATCCAATTTCATGCAGAAGTTGCCCATACGCCAAAAGGCAGCCAGATACTGCAGAATTTCGTTTTTGACATCTGCAGGGCAAAAAGGGACTGGCACATAAAAAGCGTTTCAAAAAAACTAATCAAGGAAATAAAAAAGGAAGTCGGAAAAAACTCCGTAATAATGGGAGTCTCAGGCGGGGTTGACAGCACCGTTGCTGCAACACTGCTCCACAGGGCAGTTGGCAATCGCCTTTATTGTGTTTTTGTCGACCACGGCTTGATAAGGAAGAATGAATCTGAAGAGGTGAAAAACTATTTTGGGAAGAAGCTGAATTTCAGGCATTTTCATTTTGTTGAAGCTTCGCATATATTTCTTGAAAAATTGAAAGGTGCCATAGAACCTGAAGAAAAGAGAAGGATTATAGGGCATGCTTTCATTGAGGTTTTTGAAAGCAAGGTTGCAGAACTCGGAAAAAAATACAAAAACATCAAGTTTCTCGGGCAGGGCACAATATACCCTGACAGGATTGAGAGCGCCCAGCCAAGCAAATTCGCATCAAAAATCAAAAGCCACCACAATGTAACTCTGCCGGAGAAAATGGTGCTTAGGGTTATTGAGCCATTGAAGGAATTCTACAAAGACGAAGTCAGGAAGCTTGGGAATGAATTGAAAAAGTCAGGCTATTACAGCAAGACATGGCAGGCATTCGCTGCTTTGCTGCCAGTCAAGGCAGTCGGCGTGATGGGAGATGCAAGAACCTATGAATACATAATCTCATTGAGGGCTGTCACAAGCCTCGATGCAATGACAGCAGACTGGGCAAAGCTGCCGAATGAATTGCTTGAGAAGATTTCAAACAGAATCATTAATGAGGTTAGGGGCGTTAACAGGGTTTTGTATGACATAAGCCAGAAGCCGCCTGCCACGATTGAGTATGAATAAAACAAAATTAGACATTTTTTGCGCCCAAGAATGTTGAGGCGTACTTTTTTAAAAAAAGTTTGTATAATTCCGAGAATTATGCGAAGCCGAGAAGAGAAACTCCATTTTCAAGTGTAGAATTCGCTAGGGAAGGGGCGTCATAATTATTCTTCATCCAACTCATCTTCATCTTCTATAAGGTTAAACTCAACTTTACTTTGTAAGACTATTTCATGAATGATTGATTTTGTATAACCATTCTTTACAGCTGTGTTTAATCGTTCTATTATCATAGGAATATTGATAATTTCTTCAATACAATCCATATATTTCTTTACAATAGATTTTATAGAGTAGATTTCTTCTGCGTTTTCTTTCATCTTTTTTAGCAGTTCTTCTTTTGACTTTTCAGATTTAACTACAAATGTAATTGGGTACCTCTCAATTTTATCTATATCCAAAAAGAATTTGTGAACATCTGTTGTTTCTGTAACTTGAAAAAACTTTCCGAGAGGTTTCATAACAAAATCAATTCCACCATCATTGGCATTAGTCCTCCCTGTTTTATATAAAATTAAATTGTGTTTATCAATATTTTTTTTGCTAAATCCAAAATAGACAATTTGGTCATGATAATAATACTTCAATATACTATAACTCACAATTTCAAATATCCTTGCATCTACATTTGGAGCAAGTAAGTCTTTAATGAATTTAATAGCTTTTTTTGAGTCCACACTTTGCAATTTAGTAATTTCTTCACATGCTTTGATGAATGTTTCAAATGACGATTGTTTAACACTGACATAAGAGTCAATTATCCTTATTATTGTTTCAGCGATGTTTATTTTTTCCTTGCCGAGTGATACAACCAACAGATTTTCATTAAACCAATACCTATTTGTTGTAACATCTCTGATTATTGGCAAATGTTTTGAAGTTGGAAAATATTTCTTGAATTCTTCATTCAACCTGTGATTTAAAGCATGGTTTTGTAACTTTTGTCCAAAAGGTAATTTTCTTTGGCGGGTAAATAAATCTACAAACTTTGCACCACCATAATTTTTGTAGTTTCCTTTTTTATGAAAACCATTTTTTATGTAATCTTCAACTAAAACATAAATGGCATAGATATTGGCAAAACTCCCTCTAGCTTTTGAGCCGCTATCAGCTGAACGCGTTTTAATATTCAGATACTGAATGAGCCATGATTTGTCAAATATGTCTTGATATTTTTCTCCAAAATCTTCCTTTAAAATTCCAATTATTTTATCAGAGAATGAGTGATTTTTCTGTTTTGGAATTATGAAAAACCTCCAAATTTACCTGGGATTTTGACTTTTTTAACTCTTTTTTTATCTCCGTAAGCCTTCTTACTCCATTATTAAAATAATCATCATCTAATTCTATTCCTATTGATTTACGATTAAGCTTTATAGCAACAGCGGAAGTCGTAAATGTACCAGAAAAAGGATCAAGGACTATATCTCCCTGATTGCTACTCGCTAATATAATCCTATTTAGTAATGCCTCTGGTTTTTGTGATGGGTGTTCTTCATATTCATACATTCTAAATCTAACTCGTGGGATATACCAAACGTTTCCCGGTACTTTGACACTATTATAGACGGTTGGAATTGGTTTCCTATAATCAATTAGTTTTCTTTTTGCACCTGTTTTTGCTTCAACTAGTATGTCTTGAGCATTAAAAACATAATTATCTTTATCTTTTACAGCAAAAAGAATAGGCTCATATAAGGAACCATAATAGTTTTTTGCTTGGACTCCAGAACTATCATAATGCCAGACTATTCTTGCTAAAATGTGCATCTTTTTTCTTAAAAAAATATCAAAAAAAGGAATAAATTGAGTTGCACCCATTAAGTACATTGAGCCGTTATCCTTTAATTTTTTTATACATAAATCAATCCACTCATAACACCATTTTAGATATTTCTCTTCACTTTCCCATTTGTCTTTATATCCATTGAAATTTTTTCCAATATTATAAGGTGGATCAACAAAAATTAAATTCACAGAATTATCAGGTATAGTTTTCAATATCTTAATTGAATCCCCTTTTAGTAGTATATTCCCATCTATCTCAAACTTATTCATTATAAGAGTAGTGTACGCCTTTATTTAAATATCTTACGTGTCCATGTCCAGTGGTGGGTGCTACACAATAATTTTAAATATCGAGGCAATATTACTAACCAAAATGACAATACGAATTAGTTTTTTAGCAAAAGCAAGAGTAAGAAAAAGAGTCTCTTTTACTTCAGGTGGGCAAAGAATCTCTTTTATAGCAAAAGAACTTATAAAAATTCTCAAAAAATACATAGTATTTTAAAGCAATCAGCTATACACTCATGATGAAAAAGGCAAAAAAGCCAATAAGATTGTACAAGATTATCGGGTTTTGCAGGGCATGCAAGGAGAGGTTTGTTGTTGACTTGGAGCAAAGGTATGCCTCAAGAAACTATTGCAAAGCCTGTACAAATAAATTTAAGCAAGGAGGGAAGTGATATGGTTGAAGGAACTGTGAAATTTTTTAACAGCATGAAGCATTTCGGCTTCATTGCAGGAGACGACGGCAAGGAATATTTTGTGCATTCAAGCGGATTGAAGGAAGGCACATCAATAACAGAAGGGGACAAGGTTTCTTTTAAAGCTGTCGAGGGCGACAGGGGCCTGAAAGCAGAGGAAGTTGAGAAGGTGTAGGATTTCTTAGTTAATCCAAAAAACTTAAGCCAAGGTAGAGTATGGTTAGAAATAAAGCAATATCAATAACGGGCGGGCTTGCTTTCGCTGTTTTGCAGGCTTTAAGTGCACCTGTTTATTCTGATGTAACTGAGATTGATAAAAGATGTGCGCAGGATGCTTTAAGTTGGCTAGATTATATCAGAAAAAATCCGAAGTTGGAAGTCAATGAAATAGAAGTACCTGTTGAGGATGATGCATACGGGGCTTGTTTATCACGGCACTTAAGCCGTTATGAAGAAGGCAGGTACAAAATAATAAAAGGATTGGATGGTAAGCATAGGGTGGTGGAGTATTTGGAAAAATATCGTTAATTTTCAGCACGCATAAGTCCTTTCATTAATTCCTTTCCTGAAGTTGTCCCATGCTTTTAAGTATAATTTCTTGCCATGGGGTGTTGGATACTCTCCCGTGATGCACGCCATGCACAAGTCCTTGGCTGGCTTGCCGATGCTTTTCACCAGCCCGGCAATGGTTTGGTACTTCAGGGAATCTGCTCCTAAGTCTTTTGCAATCTTTGCAATAACTTCCTTTGAAACTTCTCCTTTTTTAGGCTCGCCCTCGTATCTTGGCACCAACAATTCAGAAACTGTCGACATGTCAATGCCGTAAAAGCAAGGACCCCTTAGAGGCGGGCATGAAATCCTTACATGCACTTCCTTTGCCCCGCCAACTTTTTTGATGTAAGTGATAAGCTGCTTTGTTGTCGAACCCCTTACTATGCTGTCATCCACCAGAATGACTTTCTTGCCCTTCATTATCTCTCTCAAAGCCGTGTATTTGTTCTGAACCCTGTCTTCCCTTGCAGAGCCCTCGATGAAAGTCCTGCCTACAAACCTGTTTCTTATCAGGCCCTCTGCCTCGGGCAATTTAAGCTCGTAAGCCATTGAGTTGCCTGCCGCTTTTGCCGTGTCAGGAACAGGCACAATCAGCGTACTCTCGTCTATTTTCTCGGTTTCCTGCCTTGCAAGCTCCTTGCCTAGGTTTGACCTTGTTATGTAGACAGACTGCCCGTCAAGCACAGAGCTTACGTTTGCAAAATAAACCCATTCGAACATGCAATGGGCTTTTCTCGGGCTTTCGGCGTATTTCTTTATTTCAACGTGCCCGTTCTTCACATATATAAGGTGCCCGGGCTCAAGATGCTTGTATTCTGTAACCCCGCAGTTGATCAGCGCATTTGACTCAGAAGCAGCAAGAAACATGTCATCTTTCCAGCCGTAAACAATCGGGCGAAAGCCATAAGGATCCCTAAGAACTATCATCTCGCCAAAGGCGTTCATGAAAGCTATGTTGAAGCAGCCGTCAAGCTTTTGCGCCAGCCTTGTGAAAACCTTGACAAGATTGGGCCTTGCAGAGCCTTTTAATTCACGTGAAATATAGTGCATCAAAATCTCTGTGTCTGTGTTATAAACAATGTGATAATCCGCTTTTTCCATCAAATGCTGCTTGAGTTCAGGGTAATTTGCAAGATTGCCGTTCCAGCAGAAAGAAAACCATTTCCATTTTCTGCCATGATGCCTCTCAAAAGGCTGCGCCATGCTTCTTTCCTCGCTTCCTGATGTTGCATACCTTGTATGCCCTATGCCCTTGTTGCCTGCATATCTCTTGAAGATTTCCAAGCTCTGCTGCCTGTCACTTGTTCTAAAAACCTCGTTCACAGGGCCAAGGTCCTTGTATGTTTCAAGAATCTGCATTCGCTGCGGGTTAAAAGTTGTAACTCCGGCGCTTAACTGCCCCCTGTTTTGCTGGTTGAGAAGAAGCTTGTAGAGGTAGAACAGCGCTTTGTTGGCTGAGTCGCCGTTTTCCTTGATGTAAACGGCAGCTATGCCGCATTGATGATTTGCTTCACCCGACATGTTGCCCCCATGATAGGTTTGTATGGTGCTTTATTTATATAAATGTTTCGCATTTTATTGCAAAAAATTTATAATTTATATAAAAAATTGTTTTCTGTATGGAAAAGAAAGA
>JAGVXS010000070.1 GCA_018303685.1 Candidatus Woesearchaeota archaeon | reverse complement strand
GCTGCATTAACTCCGTTGTTTATGCCAACCCACAAGCCATGGCTTGTATGCTTGAGAAAGTTTAGGGCAGCGTCTGCCTTGTCGTCTTTGTCCAAAAGCAATGGGCAGTAAATCACCAGCTCGTCTTTCTTTTCAACAGGCTCGTCGAAATAAGTGAACTCTATATTGACGGATTTTGGATTCGGCTTTTTGTCAAATATAGGTATAATATCAAACCTCTTTAATGTTTCACCGCATTTTTTTACAGCATCGATGTTTTTATCGCCGATTATTGTTACGCTCTCATACTTTTTCATCATCTTGTCGCAGTTCTCAGCAGCAACATCGGCTTTATTTACGCCGACTGCAAGGACAGGAATTCCAGGCGGCATCTGGGCAATTGAAAGCAATGCGTCCAATCCCTGGTAGTTGCCCTCGCAGGGAACGCCAATCACAGGACGAATAACTCTCGCAGCAACAACTCCCGGCAAATGCGCTGCCAATCCAGCGCCTGCAATTATTACTGAATAATCCCATTGGAGTGTTGTGTCAACATCCTCTGGGGTTTTATGTGCAGAGCTTACTCTCAAGTCAAAGTCAACTTTTGCCTTTTTCAGCCCTTTGGCTATTTCATTATAAATTTTCTCATCAGTTTTAGAGCCGAAGATGATTAGTGCTTTGTTCATTTAATCACCTAAAATCTCAAACTCCTGATAATGCTCGTTCACAAGCAGCTCTCTTGCAGCTTTCTCTGCGATTTTTCCTGCCTCTTTTTCATCTGCGTCTATTGACATGCTCCACAAAATTGCTTTCTCGACATTTTTGATATTTTTAAAGCCGAGCCTATTTTTCAATGTTGCTAGTATTCCACTTCCGTCATCATTTATATTCTTTACTAAAATTTTGACATTGCTGTCTTTTGGAATAGAAAAAGTATAGGAATGCTTGTTGGCATTGACCAATATATCAGCCTTGCATATCTGGCTTTTGAATTTTTCTTCGTCTTCTTCAATCAAAAATTTGTAATAATCTGCCCGTTTAACGTCTTTGATTTTATCGAGTCCTATCCTTTGGAGTGTCTGAAGCGCAGTTATCGCAGTAGTGTCAGGCACTTTAAGGCTTACAATCATTTCAATTGTTTTTGGCATTTTAGTTAACTATATATTTTTTCATTGAAACAAAAACATTCATTGCAGGAGCGGGGCTTTCCATAGCCCTTGCATCGCCGATAGAATTATTTTTTAGTTCTATATCCGGCAACTGCCTGATGAAAGACGCCCTTTCAGGATGGGGCATGATTGCCATTACATTGCCTTTTTTGCTGCATATTGCGGCGATATTGTAAATTGCTCCATTGGGGTTTGTTGGGAAACTTTCTTCTATTTTGCCGTCTTTTGCTGAATATTGAAAGATAATCTGCCTGTTTTTTGCTAGTTTTTGGATTAATTCAGCGTCTTTTGTCACGAATCTGCCTTCGCCATGCGCTATGGGGATTGGAATTACTTCGTCTTTTTCGGTGAATTTTGTGAAAGCGCACCTGTCTCTGTCTTCATTGCTTTTTACACAAACCCATGTGCAGTAATAGCCGCTTATGAAAGGATTGATGTTTGGAGCCAGTGCCATTTCCACCTTGTCTTTCAATCCTGGAATCATGCCGCACTCCACTAAAGCCTGTGCTCCGTTGCATATGCCCAAAACAGGCTTGCCGTTCTCGGCCTCTGCTTTTATTACTTTAAAAACAGGGTCTTTTGCTGCAATCACTCCTGCCCTTATCCTATCCTCATAGGCCCATCCCCCAGGTATTACAAAGCCGTCATATTTTTCAATGCCTTTTCTCTCATTCCATCTGACAATCCTGCCGTCCATGCCGGAAGCTAGGACTGCCCTTAGCGATTCCTCTTCGCAGTTGTTGCCTGGGAAGTAGATGACTGCTATGTTTGGGTTTTTCATTTTCTACTCCAGCGCCTCCGCAAACCCTTTTGTCCAAGCCTCTTTCAATTCCGAAATCGGCAAGTCAATTATTTTTTTGTTTTTCCTTGTTATTGTGAGTTTATTTCCAGTTGTTTTTCCCAATTCTGTCAGATTAATCTTGTAAAACCTAAACAAAGTTTTCAATTTTTCAGTGCTCTTTTCCTCAACCTCAAAAATAAAGCCACTTGTTTCTGAAAACAAAGCCTTGTCAGCCCTCAAATCAGTAAAGCCCAAGTCTATTTCTGCCCCGATGTTGCCGTCTGCATCGCCGCCGAGAATCATCTCTGAAACTGTCGTTGCCAGTCCCCCGTCAGAAATGTCATGGCACGACAAAAGCAAGCCTGCATTGATTGCATCTATTACTGCATAAATCATGTTTCTTTCCTTTTCAAAGTCAATTATAGGCACTACTGCCCCGATTTCATTGTTCATATCATAATAAACAGAGCCGCCTAATTCATCTTTCCTATCGCCAATCAAAAATAATGCCGAGTTTTCTTTCTTGAGCTTCATTGTGATTGCCTTGCTGTAGTCTTTCAGTATCCCAATGCACGCGATTACAGGGCTTGGGTCGACTGAATTTCCTGACGCTGACTCATTATAGAAGCTCACATTTCCTGAAATCACAGGCACAGGGTATTTTGTCCCTTTCAGGAACAGATTTTTTGCAGCATCAGCAATGCCCCTTACGCCTTCATAAAAGTCATAAAATGCCTCGGGCTTTTCAGGATTGCCGTAGTTCAGGCAGTCAGTTAAAGCCGAAGGAATTGCGCCGACAGCAGCAACATTCCTCATTGACTCAGCGACTGCATTCACAGCGCCCCAGTAAGGGTCAATCCTGCAGTACCCTGGGTTGCAGTCTGTCTTTAACGCAATTCCAAAAGCAGAACCATCAACTGCTTTCACCACTCCTGCATCTGCATAGCCGCTTTCAATGACAGCATTGCCCATGACGCTTGTGTCATAATGCTTGTACGCCTTTGCCTTGCTCGCGACATTAGGGTGCCTTAAGACAGAAAGCAAAACTTTGTTATAATCTTTTGGCTCTTTTAAATTAGGCTCCTTGAAGCTCCTTTTCGGCTCCTTTTTTTGCCGTTCATACTTTATACCCTGAGTCACAACTTTTATCGGGACATTGCATACAATTTTCCCGTTGTGGCGCAGAATATAATCCTGCTGCTTCGTGACTTTTCCTATGACAAAAGCCCCTGCGCCCAAGCTGATTTGGGGCAGCTCAAAATCCTCATTATAGATTTTCAGCAGTGTTTTAGTAAATTCAGGCGGGCAAATCCAAGTGAACCTTTCCTGCGTTTCAGAGCATGCAATAATGTAAGGCGGCAGGCTTTGCATTGAGACATTAACTCTGCCCAAGTCAATGTCAGCGCCGAAATCTGCTTCCGAGCAAAGCTCGGACGTGCTGCACATAATCCCGCCTGCACCCATATCCTTAAAGCCAAGCTGCACTCCCTTATTTCTTGCATCTTCAAAAACAGCGTAAGAAGCCCTTATGATAACATTTTTCAAAAATGGGTCAGGAACCTGGACAGCTCCCCGGTTGCTTTCCCTGTTTTTCTCGTCCAAAATCAATGATGCAAAAGCCGCTCCTCCAAAGCCTGAGTTGTCAGTTGCCTT
This sequence comes from Candidatus Woesearchaeota archaeon, assembly GCA_018303685.1. Classification (GTDB taxonomy): domain Archaea; phylum Nanobdellota; class Nanobdellia; order Woesearchaeales; family GW2011-AR4. The sequence continues at coordinate 1,493 of JAGVXS010000070.1, read as the reverse complement.
GCCAATAATTATGATATCATAGCCTTCTGCATTTTTAGGGGCATAGCTGTGGATTATATCTTTTTCCCTGACAATGCCCAAGCACACGACATTAACAAGGCAGTTTTCATCAAAAGAGTCATTGAAATATATATCGCCGCATATGTTTGGAATGCCAACAGCGTCTCCATATGCTGCAATTCCGTTTATGACTTCGTTTGCTATGTACTTGACTTTGTTTTTATTCTTGCCATTCGGGTTTCCGAATCTTAATGGGTCTGCTACAGCAATAACCTTTGCGCCCATGCAGAGCACGTCCCTTATAATGCCTCCAACTCCTGTTGCAGCTCCTTCATATGGAACGACTTGAGATGGATGGTTATGGCTTTCATGGCTTACTACAATTCCATACCTTTCATTCCCTATATATCCCAGCTCAACAATGCCTGAATCCTCAACAGGGCCCAGAATCACGTTTGGGGCTTGCGTTGGAAGCAGTGCCTTCAGTACAGCCCTGCTGCTCTTGTAGGAGGAATGCTCACTCCATTGGGTGTTGAAAATGTAAAGCTCCGTCAATGTAGGGTTTCTGCCAATCAATTCAACAACTTTTTTTACCTCGAAAACGCTCAGGGAGATGGCATTTTTCCTTAAAAATTCAGAAATCTCGCTGTCGGACATTGCATTTATGCCTATCTGCTCAGCTTCAATGCCACCCATTTTACCACAATTGTTTGTATAGGGGGCTGGTTTAAATAGGTTATGGAATTGTTTAAATTCCAGAACCTCCGAAAATTTAAAAATTTCCTATAGGTTATTGTTTATCTTAAGGTAAGGCATGAAGCGGCAATGCCCAAAAACATATAGTTATTATTAAGTAGTGACAAAATAGAAAGATTTAAAAAGGGGCTGCTTTGATGGGTCATACATGGAAAACTTGATTTTTGTAAAGGAAGCGGCTGAACTTGCCCATAATGTATTGCTTTCGTCTTCTCCTGTTAGCGAAGTGCTTTGGATAAGAAAAACATGTGCTTATACTAGGGCATTATATACAAATATTATAAGCCCTGAGTTGGAAAATTTATATCTTTATTTTAAAGGAGATGTTATAAGTGAAAAATCTGAAAAATATCTACCAATTGGCAATTTGGAACATCTTGTTCGCCGTGTTGAAACAGAACAAGAGAAAGCCGCGGTAGTGCACTGGTGCAAAGAGGACTTTGAGCGACTGGAACCCCTTATAGAAAGCAGAAATGGATGGAATCTTTTGAAGCAAGACACCGCTCGTGGCACTTATGCAGTCCACACTTATTCACCTCCACAATAGGGCTTGCCGTTTTGACTAAAACAGCAAAATTTTGAAGAAAGCTTTAAAAACAATACAAAAATCCGCATAAAAAATGAACGAGCATAATTTGAACGAAGTGATTGTTGAGATTCTTGGATTGAGTAATGTGAGGACTGCACAGGATTTTCTTAATATGGCGCTGGAGCACAAGACGGTTTGGCTGCTGCAT
>JAGVXS010000069.1 GCA_018303685.1 Candidatus Woesearchaeota archaeon | reverse complement strand
TTTCTAAATCATACATCCCTGTGGCTATTTTTATTCCTAATTCTTGTGCAGTTTTTGCCACATCACCATTCTTAGTCATGATTATAAGTTCAGCACCTTTTTCCTTTTCAATAATTTTTCCGCACAAATCCGTACCTAATATTTCTGGAGGCGCACCTCGTCCTCTTGACATACAATCGCCAATGATATACAAATCATAAGGATTTCTAGTTACCATACCTAAACCAGATTCATAGGTAGTTACTAAAATTCTGCTAATGCTTTTATTTAAAACACGTTCAAGCCTTCTAAACACTATTCCATATATACTATGTCTTCCTAAATTGCCATCAACAATCAGCACATTTGACATTTTTACTTCTCCATATTTTAGATTAACTAATGCACTTGTCAGCCTCAAACCCCTTGCCTTCTGCCTCTTCCCTTGAATTGAACCATATTTGGTTTTCAGCGCCTATCTTTTTCGCCCAGTCGCATTTTGCGGCATGAAACTTGTTGGCTTTTTTGCTGGCGACAAACTTGCCCGGAGTGAAGGTTTTCTCTATGCTGGGCTCTTTTGCAGCTTCAGGCTCCATCTTGTCGATGTAAGGATAGTAGTCTTCTGCCTTTTTATTGTGAACTGGTGCAATTTGTTTTTCACCCCTTAGATTAAGGAAAGCTGTTATTATTCCTGCCATTGAGAACAAGACTGCCGTGATGTGTGCTGTCTCAAACAAGCCCTTAATCACGTAAATAAACAGGATGTTAGCCAGCACAACGACCAAATTAGCTCCGATGAGAGTCCAGCCCCATTTTTTGCCATGGTAAACTGAAAAAACAGCAAATGCCGTTGCCGCAATCAAGACAAGCAAAACCCCAAGCTCAAGCACAAATGCAAGCCTGCCCAATTCAAAAACGGCAAGCACAAAGCTGACGCCGACAAAAAGAAGTATGAAGTTTATTGCAAAAAAGCTGATGCTGAATCTCCCCATAATAAAGGGTTATTAAGAGATTTATTTAAAGATTTCTGTGAATCAGAACTCCTCGAACTGGTCCATCTCCTTCAAGTATCCCTTCCTCCTTAGAAACCCGACCTGCGTAGGGGAGTACTTGTACATTACGTCGCCTTTTTCATCACCTGAATACTCCCACGGCTCGACAATTACAATGTCGCTTTCCCTGACCCACAATTTCCTGGTGAGCCTGCCCGGGATCCTGCAAATTCGCGTCTTGCCGTCAAGGCACTTGACCCTCATCCTTGAGGCGCCAAGCCTCTGCTCTATCAATCCAAAAGTCTGCCTGCCCCTTGGAAGATTGATTCTGGAAATCTCCTGCTGGATTTTCTCCTGCCTCTGCTGCTCTTCCTTCTTCTTGCCCATTACAAAACTGAATTGCAGTTGCTTTATATAGTTTTCTGTGAAAACACCAAATCCCAAATTTTATATATAGCAGTAAATTCTCGAAAACAATGCCACGCTTAAACCTTCCCAAGGAAAAGACATTCACAGGGCCTGCATTGATATGGAAAAGGATTGCGGCTTTTTTTATTGACATGATCATAGTCAACATTGTTGTCTTGTTTCCGTTCAGGGCATTGTTCCGGAATATCATCCCAAAAGACTATTCTTTTTCGGAAGCGTACAAGCTTTTGGGCAGCAGCTCAAACTACGCAAGCTATATAAGCTCGGTGTCTTTTGCAATGTCAATTCTGGTAATTTTGTATTTTTTCATGATGGAGAGGAAAATGTCGCAGACAATCGGGAAAATGATGATGAAAATCTATGTTGTCAGCGATAATAAGGAATTAAAGGCATGGCAGCTTTTGGCAAGGAGCCTTGTGTTTCTGCCCGTGTTCCCTTTTGTGCTGCTGTGGGCTGTTGACCCGTTATTCATGTTTTTCACCAAGACAAACCAAAGGCTCACCGAGATACTTGGCAAGACAAGGGTTGTCGAAATGTATACTTTGCAATAAGGATGGAGGCTTTAATGGCAGAGCAAAAAATATTTTTATTGAAGGTTGATGTAATGCCGAACAATATACAGACATCGATGAAAACACAAAATGTGAGCCCGCAGGAAGCAATTGGATTCTTGGAGATGGCAAAAGACCAGATTCTTGACAACGTAAAGCAGGGCAGAAAAGACATATTCCAGGCTTTCAAGAAGGAGGGCGAGCAGTAATGGGGCAGCCACCCTTCAGATGGGGCTATGCAATATTTGTTTTGCTGATGCTTGGGCTGCTCGGGTTCATAACAGTCGGAGTACTCTCGCTGTTTGCCGGGGTTGATGTTGAGTCATTGGGAGGAAATGTTGCACTCATACCTATAGAGGGCATTATTGCAGGCACAGATGATTCCGGGTTTTTTGAGACTACAACAAACTCGCTCGACACGGTTGAATTGATAGAAAAGGCAGGCAAAAATCCGGGCATAAAGGCCATAATACTCGAGATAAACAGCCCAGGGGGCTCTGCTGTTGCATCTGAAGAGATAGCAAACGCTGTCAGGAAAACAAACAAGACAACCGTTGCATGGGTGAGGGAGATAGGAACTTCAGGAGCTTACTGGATTGCCTCTTCTGCAGACCATGTTGTAGCTAACAGGGTTTCAATCACAGGCTCAATTGGAGTTATTGCGTCGTACCTTGAGTTTCCCGGATTGCTGGAGAGGTATAATGTGACATACCAAAGGATGGTTTCCGGCAAATACAAGGACTTGGGAAGCCCTTATAGGGAAATGACTCAGGAAGAAAAAGCCATATTCCAGCAGTCTCTCGACGATATAAGGGATTATTTTGTAAGCGAGGTTGCAAAAAACCGCAACCTGAACAAAAAGGATGTTGACAAGATTGCCAATGGGTTGTTTTATCTCGGCGCAGAGGCCAAAGAGCTCGGGCTGGTGGACGAGCTGGGGGGAAAAGACGAAGCTGTAAGGTACATAGAGAAAAAAGAGGGCATAAAAGCCGACATTGTTGAGTACAAGAAGGAAAAGACGCTGCTTGAGGTCTTAAGCAAAGTGCTGGGGAGGCAGTCATTTTTTGTCGGGAAAGGCATTGGAAGCTCTTTGTTCGACAGGAAAATTGCATCAGGCATTGGAATAAACACTTAAATTTATGTATAAACATATATTAGATTTGCTAAGAAAAATACTTGGTGTAATATTAATAATAATTGGCGTTATATCCGGATTCATCCCAATAATCCAGGGATGGCTGTTTATAGTTGCCGGATTGCTTCTTCTGGGGGTTAAAAAAGAAACCATGAAGAAATGGGCAAACAAATCCAAGAAATGGCTTAAGAAGCTGAAATTCTGATTTATTCTTTTACGCAAACACCCAGCTCGTCAGTTATTTTTCCGCTTAATCTGCATTTATAGCCAGTTGGGCAATTGAACCCAGCAATTCCGCCGCATTCGCATTGCGGTGAGCAAACCTGTATGCAAAATTCCGCATCTGTTCCTGCGCAGGGCGAGCCGCAATCATTCCAGCTGCCTTTTGCATTTGCGCATTCAAGTTTTGTTATTCCCTGAAACCCGCCGCAGTCAGCCGCGCAGCCGTTTTCCTTCTCATTAGACTGGCAAACATTGTCGCCGCAAAAAGGCTCTTTTTTTTGTACTGATGGCTTGCAGCTTGCTATAAAAATAACGAGGAATAAAAATAAAACGGTTGTTTTTTTCATTGCAGTGACATAAAAATAATCTCTATTTAAATATATTGTATGGATTAGGCATACTAAGAAAGCCTTAAATATGGAATTTTAATACCATGGCAAATGAAGTGGGGGTTGATGGTTTTTTTAGTTTTTGTCATAGCTTTAGCCTATTCTGTTTCTGTGCAGTCGCAGATTAATTCTGAACTTGAAGAGCTGTTTGGCGGTAATGAAGAAACTGATGTAATTGTTGTGTTAAAAGATGATTACAGTGTTTTGCAGAAATATGGAATTTCTAATGACAAAGATGATTTTGAAGCCAAAAAGATGATGGTAAAAGAGCAGAAGGAAAATGTGCTGAAGGATTTGGCGTTGAAGAAAAAAGACAAAGAATTGTCAGCACAGGCTGATGGAAATTATGATTTTGATTTGATAAATTCCTATACAACAGTCAACGGGTTTGCGGGAAAGCTGAAGAAATCCAGCTATCAGAAGCTTAAAAACAATCCGAAAGTTTTGAAGATATACAAGCCGAAAAACATAACGCTTTTCCTAAGCGACTCTGCAGGCATAATCAATGCAACAAGGGCATGGGACCTGATTTATAACGGCACAAACATAACAGGCAAAAGCGAGTCGGTTTGCGTCATAGACACAGGGGTTGATTACACACATCCTGCTTTGGGAGACTGCTCGAACAATTCTTTTTTGAATGGGGCATGCCCAAAAGTGATAAATGGCTATGATTTTGTGAATAGTGATGCCAATCCGATTGATGACAATGGGCACGGTACTCATGTAGCTGGAATTGTCGCATCAGCAAACGAAACTTACAAGGGAATTGCGCCTGATGCGAATATTATTGCGATAAAGGTACTAAGTGCTTCTGGAGGCGGCACAAGCGCCAATCTAATTAGCGGCATTGACTGGTGCGTGAATAATGCATCAGAATTTAACATAAGTGTTATTTCAATGAGCTTGGGAACACCAGAGTTATTCACTTCTCATTGTGATAATGATGATACTCTGCTAACAAGCTCGATAGCAAATGCAATTATAAAAAATATAAGTGTAATTGCAGCTACTGGAAATGCCGATAGCACGAGTGGCATTGCAAGTCCTGCACTGAGGGAAAAAATTCAACCATTGCCGCAAGTGCCGGCACGGATAAAAAAACAAATAAAATAACAGGATTTTCTGTTAGAGATATTGCTGGAAAAGGAAGCATTTTTATTGCTGCAGGATTTATTGCTGTAATCCTTGCAGTATTTGCAGCAGTTAAGTTCTACAGGCGCAAACAACAATAAAGTTTATATAATAGTGTAAAGATATTTAATGTTTTCAGTAAAAGAGGTTGCTTAATGCCAGACAGGATGAGTACTTTTGAAGTTGTTCTTTTGGTTGTCGGAGTAGCGTCTGCTGTGCTTGGCTTCCAGCTCATAAACCAGGCTTACAGGGCAGAAAGC
>JAGVXS010000051.1 GCA_018303685.1 Candidatus Woesearchaeota archaeon | reverse complement strand
GAATCTCCTGTTGTCTTTTTTGGCTTTGACTTGTCCTTCAAATCCAATCTTGAGCAATAATCTTCTCTTACCTTAAATCCTTCATCTATAATATTTTTCACATTGCCTATGACTTCCCCTGTTTTCGCCAGTAATCTCCAGCCTTCGCAGAATGTATATGTTGAAGCAGATGTTGGGGGAGGTGCAGCACAAGTCTTAGGGCACAGCAATGCAACTCCGACTCCCAAGGCTGAAAAGGGGTTAGACAAGGCATCCTTTATTATTCCGGTAAAGTGGTCGAACACAGCAGTGTAAGGAATCAATGCAAAAAGCTCTCCGTAAATATACTTGCAGGTTGAAAATGCTTTCAGGTCCTCGCATGCAGTAACTGGCAGCCCATCCTGCGCAACAGCATTTTCAAGGCAGTCTGCATACAGGCATTTAATCTGCCTGTACTTGTCCAATCCATAAATTATTCCGGGAATGCATGCAAACAAAGTAGCAACTATGAGGTTTCTCTGGGGGTTCATGTATTCTGCAAAGCCGCCTTTAACCTGCCCTCCAAGAGAATACTTTCCTCCCCCTCCAGAAGCATATTCAGGGCCTGGCGCAGGCAGGTATTTTGCTCCGGGCAGGCTGTTAATCATGCCCTTTACATTATCCTGCCATTGCTCAAGCACCCATGGAGCCCACTGGCAGTTGACAAACTTGCATGCCGTTACTCCAAACTCTATGAAGGCATTTTGTGCAACTTTTTCTCCAGCTTGCTGCGCCCCGCATTGCGCTGTATTTGCATTGTAAGCTACAGTGCATATCTTAATGCCGATTATTGGCAATGTTTCTGTGCAAGAATCAGTAAAAATTTTAAGGAAAACTGTTATAGTGTACATCACAGTAATAATATTGTACAGCGTGGCAAACAGCTGGCATATCTTTTTTGCAATGGTGAAAAACTTGTTCAGGCTGGAGATAGTCTTGAAAATGCCCTTTGCATCATCCTTTGCGTCTTTTATCTTGCGCTGGATTTCGCCGCTTACCTCCCCTAATGGAAGATTTGAAAACAGGAGGTTTATCTTTGCAGTTTCTATCTCCGGGTTTCGTGTTATGTCTGTCCCGCTTCCAATCTTCGAGAATATGTTGAAAGAGCAGCTTAAGCTTGCATTGCTTATTTTGAAATCATCTTTCTTTAACGTTATCTTTATGACAGGCGACGTGCTTCCCGGCTCTGTGTTGAAAGTGTCAACGCTGTCAGCAATTGAAGTGTCGCCTGAGCAGCTTGCAGGCCCGATGAAAACAGTCGAGACAGCCTTTGTTGTTGATTTCTGTGCCAAGTCCACTTCGCAGAAAACCCTTTGGTTTATCAGCGGGCCAAGCTGCCTGTCAATCGTTTCAGGAGAGCACTCGACTTCACTCGTCCAGAAATTCGGCACAGTGGCATTTTCCAGTCCAAATGTTTTCAACGATCTTGTCACAATCAAAGTGTTGCCTGCATTGTCGCTGAAGTTGAACGTTATGAAATCAGAGGCTTCGAGGTTTATGGGATCAGTAAGCCATATGCATATATTCTCGTCTGCCTGTATCTTTTCGCATTCTCCCTTGACATTTGATGCATCGCTTATGAAGCTGGAAAAGTCGGCTGATGCAAAAACATCGTTGTCTTCTGTGACATTTGCAATGACAGCAATCTTGTCGCCTATCTTGAAAAAGCCAGCAAATGCCTGGACTAAGCCGCCTACATTGGTTATGTTCATGCTTTTCAGTTGCGGAGCATCCTGGTCTAGCTTCACCTCGAGCTGCGTCTCTTCAGCCACTGGGTTTCCAAGCAAATCAGTTGTGTCAGAGCCTATGGAAATTGTGGAAACTGGCCCGAACCTGACATCTTCCCAAGTGCATGTCCATCCTGACTCCTGAATGCAATCTGACGCTTTGAGTTTGGCTCCGTCAACAACAAGTATTGCGTCTTCCGGGCTCAAGCCCGTTGAGTCGTCGAAAACAGCCGTTACAGCATTGCCTGATGCTTTGCCTATCAGCTGCCCGTCTGCCAGAGTGGACGTTGACAAGAGCTGCAAAACAGGCCCTTCCTCGTCCAAAGAAAGAAGCTTTGTAATTGTGACGCTTCCTTTGTTTCCTGACTTGTCAGAAGCGTTGATTATAATATTTTTGAAGCCGCCAGTGCCGGGCTTAAGCTCAATAGCCCATGCGCATGCGCTTGTGCCGCCTTGCAGCGTGCACGATGCCTTTGCATTTTTTAAGGCTTGGCTGGGGTTTAATGCCGACAAATCAGCTGTTACTGAACTCAGGCTTAAGTCATCTCCAGATATATTGACAGCCACAACTGCGTCCGAGCCAACAGAGGAATATAGGCAATGCCAAAGGAGGAGTGTTGTCTATTGTGAATGTTGCCGATGCATCGTCTGAAACCTGGCTGAATTTGTCGGTTGCCTTTGCAAACACAGAATTCAGGCCGTCGTCAAATATGTCCGAGTTAATGGATATGTTGGAGCTGTAAATGCACTCATTTGATGCTATGTCAACCTTTTGGCTGAATGAGCTGTCCAGCGTGAAAAACTCTATGCTTTTTATTCCTGCACACTTGCCGCCGCAGGACGGCTCGTCACATGCAAAGTCCGCAATGCTGTAAGTTATGTTAATGTTCTGTCCTGAGGAAAACTTGCTCTTTGGAATGGTCAGCTGAACTTCAGGCGGCTTGTTGTCTATAGTCAATGAGCTTGGCTTTGAGTCGTCAAGAGTTTTGTCGTCCCTGTACAGATTAATGAGGACAGGGAATGACGTGGCATCAAACAGCTCTGTGCCGCTGCTTGGGTACCTCAGCGTGCACAAAAAACTTCTAGGCGCTTGTAGTGTAAAAAGGAATTGTCAGCACTAAGACTATCAGGAACGATGCAACAAACTGCATGTATTTTTCATTGTTCATTTTAATTGGAATGCTGGCTGCAAGGCAGCCTGATATGTTTTTGAGTAATCCTCAACCTTGTTCATCTGCTCTATGTCCTCTATCACCCTCTGGCTCTCAGGCACATCTGCAATGCCTATGCTGACTGCATAAAGCACGATTGTATTGTGCTTTTCAAGCTCGTTTGCGCCAATCGTGAAATTCAGCTTAAGTCCTCCTTCAGGAAATCTTTCCTCGCCTGGCGAACTCTTTTCACCAAAATCAACTTTTGGGATTGTAAAGCATTCTTTGCCTCCGAAAAATCCCTTCTTGACGCACTTCTGCCTTTCGGGAATCACTATCCTTTCGTTGAGCAATAGCGTTATGTCAGCCGAGTAAGCGCCTGGCGCAATTTCTATTTCGCTTGATTCTTTCTGCTGCCCTTCGTAGCCGGCAATTGAGGAAAAATCAAGATCTGTGCCGTCGCTGATTCTTGTCAGTACAACAGATGCCGACTCTTTGCTGCTCAAATCAGCAGCGGCATCGGAAAACTGCCATCCTTGCGGAGTCTTTATGACACTTTTTTTCCTGACAATCAGGTTTTTTGTGTAGATTGGTGTAAGCTGCGCCTCAACAGAATCTTCCCTGCCTGCTTTTGGGTCATACTCAACAGCCTTTCCTATGTAGCCGTCTTTAACTATGCTGACACTCCCGCCCACTCCAACAGGGAACTGTTCCTTCAAAATCCCATTTGCATCTGTTGCGCCTATAAAGCAGCTTTCTCCTATAATAGTGTAAAGCACCTGTGCATCTTCAACTGATTTTTTTGCTGCCGCATCAGCAGCATGTATTGTTATGTTGCCGCTTGTCCTTGAGTCGCAGAGCAATGTCCTTTCCGACAATGAAGCCCTTTCCAAAGGAGCAAAGTCAACGGGCATTGGCTTGTTGTTCCTTATGTTGCCTTCAAGGAAGAGATTAAACGAGTAGCCCTGCCCGTTCAGCGCAAGGGGATCCTGCACTTCAACCATCACAGGAAATGACAAGTCATACACAAACCTGTACTGCTGTATCCCGAAAAATGAAATCAGGCTGTTTGTAGAGCTCGGCGCGCAACGTTCGCCCTTGCAGTTGAGCTCAAAGTACGCAGGCCAGAAATCAAGGTAAGTGAAATAAGCTGCAAGGTTCCTGAATGAGCTGTTTGCAACAGGGATTATGGTTGAGTCGTAAAGCCTTTGGGCAAGCTCTGACTCGAACTCATTCCTCTCGTAATTGTAAGTGCCGTCAACCTGGAAAAGAGGTATGTAAGAGGCAAGCAGCCCGGTAACCTTGTTCCTGACATCGCTTTTCTTCCAGCTTGTTGATGAGCCGAACTTGAACTGCAAGTCCGACATTGGAGGCAGTTTTGACTTGTCAGTGCCTGAAAAAGCCACAAGCAGGTTGAGGGCGTGCTTCTCAATGTAGCGGTGCTTTATCTCCATGTTTGTAATCTTTGTAGCCAAGTCATAGATTTTGTCGAGATTGATTGGAATTCTTGCAATGGATTGGCTCAGCCTTGTCTTTGCATCTTCTTTTTCTATGTCCAGCGGATAGTCCATTATGACTAAAACATCGTTGGATGCTATTGTGACATCCGCATTTAATTTTCCGGCTTCGCTGATTTTGAATCCCTGGCCTGCAAATGGCTCGAAACTCCTTGTGCATTCCCTGAACTTCGTGTTAATGTACCTTTCCAGCTGACAGCATCGCTTTCTGTGGGGTTTTGCGTTATTATGAATGCCTCCCTGTTCAGGCTCTTGTCTGCAAAGCTTATGTAGCCGCCCTGCTTTCCTATTATTTTCAGCCCTTCCACTGCAACAGAATAAGCGCAGTCGTTCAGGTATTTTTTCACAGGGTCAAATTCAAGAGGCACCTGCTCCTGAATAATCCTCACTTCAGGCTCGAGCGGCTTGGCAACCTTTTGGGTTGTGTAGAAGAATATTGCGCCTCCGAGTATTATGACCAAGCCGACTATCATGAAAATTGTCGTCTGGGATTTTCTATTCAATTTCATTTTATTGTTTTATTTTTAATGAATTTTTTAGTATGTTTTTCCCGTATTGTTTTATTTTCTATTTTTAATTTAAATCATTCTTTTTTATCCTGAAGCTCTCTCTGTATCAGCTCAAGGTCATACATCTTCTGCTCCATCAGCTCCCTGGCTAGCATTGACTTCTTCTTGCCAAGCTTTCTGGAAACCTTTTCCAGCAACTCGTTGATTTCTTTTGATACAGTAATGCGTATTTGAATACTCATTTTTGCCTATTAGTATACATTTTTTATACTTATTTAAGTATAACTATTTAAAGCTTCCTATTAAAAAACAGCCATAAATTCAATAATTTATACATAAAATAGTATAAATAAAGTATTAATAAAGAATTAATAAAGCATATTTAAGGCTTGCAAAACAAAATAACAAACTTTAAATACAATATGCTACAAGAAAATATTAATGGCTGAAAAAAGTCTGGCTGATTACATTAAAAGCATGTCCCAAAAGGGCTACGATTCTTCCTCAATAAGGAACATATTGCTGAGGTATGGCTACAACCAAAGGGATATTGACAGCGCAATGGGCTCTGGCTCAAGCCATACAATAAGGCATGAAATTCATTTGTCCCATACAACTGCATTGGTAATTATATTCCTCATTGTTTCTGCTGTTGGGGTTGTATCACTCATTTACTACAGCCCGTCAAAAACTCCCTCAAAGCTGCTGGACCTGAACCTTGAGCCTGTGGCAACGACAGTTGAGGCGGGGCAAAACATTGTTTTTCTCAAGGAGCTTTCCAACCTAGGCTCTTCAGAAAGGTATGATGTAGTCATAAAGCAGGATATTATAGATCCTTTGACAAGCAGGATAATAGCCCAAAAAATCGAGACAAGGGCCATAGAGACTTTCGGCTCGACACAGACAAGGATTCTCGTGCCAAAAGAAGCAAAGCCGGGCGGCTATATTTTAAGGGCTGTGGTAGAATACGAGGACAAAAAGGCAATTGCCACCCTGCCTGTAAAAATCGTGTCTTTTGCCGCTGAAACCTGTTTTGACGGCATAAAAAACCAGTACGAATCGTCTGCTGACTGCGGCGGAGCCTGCAAGCCCTGCGAAACCCAGGCAATTGAATGCGATGACAACAACCAATGCACGAACGATGTCGTGGAAAACGGCGAGTGCATAAACAAGCCGATAGCGCCATGCTGCGGGAACAAAGTATGCGAGGCTGAGGAGCAGGGCAGCTGCAGTGCAGACTGCCAAAAGATTGAGGATTTCTCAATATCAAGCGAAACTTTGGACGACATAAAAGAGCTTGCAAGAGCCGACCCATCCAAGGCGCTGCAGCAGTGCATGAGGCAGGAGCTCCCAGATTATAAAGATGAGTGCATAAGCAACATTGCAGAGGTTCAGCGCAGCAAAGACTACTGCCCGCAGATAACAAGCCAGAGGGCGAGGGATGTGTGCTATTTGAACATCGCAAAGCTTGCCAACGACAACTCAATATGCAGGGACATATCAACAGAAGGCAGGCGGGACTCATGCTACATGACATTTGTGCTAGACAACAAGGATTATTCAGTCTGCGGCAGCATAACAAACAAGCAGCTCAGGCAGTCATGCGAGTCATTGAGGCAGCTGAATGAATTGAACCAGCAAAGTCAAAATACAAATAGTGGTTAAGGCATGACAAAAAATAAAATAATTAAAATCTGAAAACAAACTTCAAATAAAATGTATATATTCAAGCACAGGCAAAAACTGCAGAAAAAGAGGATTTACAGCAAAGCCCAGATGTCTATATTCTGGATTATAGGCTTGGTTATGCTTATAGCGCTGGTTGCAGGCTTGTTTGTCTATAATGACTTAAGGACATCTAAGATTAAGGAAGAGGCAAAAAATGACCTGAGCTCGCAGGCAGAGGAAATTGAAAAATTTGTGAACGACTGCATGAGAAAAGAGGCGTTTGAGGGATTGAAAAGGCTTGGGCAGACAGGCGGCTATCTTGAAATCCCGAAAATCATAAGCTTCAAGGGCACAGGCTATTGGTACCTGGACGAGGTTAACATACAGCCCATCCTCAACCAGACTCAGGAAAGGCTGCTTGAGCACATCAGTGCAAACGTGCCAAAATGCGTTGACGACGAAAGGATAAAAGAGCTTGGGTTTGCAGTCCAAAAAGGGGCTATAAAAACAACAATCGAGTTCGGAAATGCCGATGTGACAGTGAAGATAGAGTATCCAATCAGGCTTGAGAGGGAAAAATTCACAAAGGAGTTCTCTGGTTTTTTCAACTCTTTTGACATAAGGTACAGGGCTGTTTTCGAGGCTGCCACAGAGGTCAATGAAAGGCTTTTCGACGCTGACTTCGACATCAAAAATCCATTGAAAAAATTGGACTACCTGAAAAGCCTTGAATTTGATGTGTCGTACAAGAGCCCTGAAACTGATGTAATGGTGTTTACAGTAACAGACAAGAAATCAATTCTGCCGACGAATGAGCTTTATACTTTCAGCTTTGCGGCAAGGCTCGGCACTTCAGATTTGAAAAAGTTCATTGACTTGCAGAACAACAGCGCCACAAATCCGGTATTTTTGCCGTACACGATTTATTCTGTTGACAAGAAAGCCCAGCTTGACATATCCTCAGGAACAACAATAAGCCTTGAAGGGCAGCCTGTAAAAGCTATAAGCGTTGAGCAAACTTATCCAAATGAAGTCACGACAAAGGATGTTCCTGTCTACAAGAAGAATGCCGACATAATTCAAAAGCAGGACATAATCTATGTGATAGACAATCCTGTTTATACTTTTGAGCCTTCCGGCATTTTATTCAACAAGCACGAGAAGCTGACTTTGTATTATGAAGACGAGGTTAAGGCGAGCAAAGGCGTCGGCATTTTAATGGGCAAAAACGGCTTTTGGGTTCCTATTCCGTCAAAGCACGAGCCTGAGCAGAAAAGGGTGTTTGCCAGCATACTCGGATTTACTGAATTCACTGCTGTGAACTGCGCTTCGCAAAAACTCAAGACAACAATAGCAGAGCATTTTTTTGAGCCATCTCCGCCTTGCTTTATTTTTGGGGCTTTGAGTATAATTGCTGTATTGGCAGCTGCAACAATATTTATAACAGGGCTTGTTACTACTGGATTAGGAGGTTTTAGTTTTCAGGCTTTCTCATTCACTTGGCAGGCTGGCTTGGAAACCATTGCAGGGGCTATGGGTATAACGGGAACAACTCTCAGCACTGTTTTGGGTGTGCTAAGCATAATTACTTTCGCAGGTTCAATTCTCGGGTCAACAACAGACGTCTTCTACGAAAAATCCCCCGAGAACTGCCAGACCTTCTATCCGGTCTGCGACCAGAACATAAACATAGAAAAAGAGCTGAAAGACGGCACAGGTAACTGCATTCCGGACAGCGGCGCAAGGGTTGCCGCAGGAGCGCCTGCAAATGTTTGCGCGCAGGTGAAGAAATGCGACCAACTTAGCAAGTTCTTCTGCAAGCCGTGCAGCGTGAAGTGCAGTGCGCAGTTTTATTAGGGTTTATTTATTTCTATTGTAATATTTGTAATAGTTGCCAAAAACTTTTGCAACATGGGCTTTAGTTCCAGGATGAATTTCGCCTTTTACGCCATTGATGTTTATTTGCCTTTCATTTATTGTAATGGTTTTTACGCCTTTAAAATAGTTTACCCCAGTTGTTTCCCCAATATTATATGCTGAGGCGCCACAACGTTCATCACCATCACATCTTTGCACTACATGAGAAAGGTAAGCAACACTTACACGCAAATTTGTCATTGGATCTTTTTTGTAATCCTCTAAATTGTAATCTGTACCATACACTTCATTTACCCGCAACACTGCAAGATCGGTAGCCTGCCCCAAACTCCAACTCATTATGCCACCCTTACCTTTATTGATAGCCTCTAACCTCCCACCTGATTCTGTTAACACTTTTGCTTTAAAGAAATTAGGATCAATCTTAGCTCTAGACTGGTCTGCATTGTTCTCATTAACAATTTCCTCTATAGCAGAACTTATTGACATTCCATTAGGAAGTTTAATTTTTTCAAGGGGATCATTACTCAGATCGACTCTGGAAAATCTTTCGCTGAGTTTGCCATATTCAGCCTGATTTTTAGGCTTTGCTTCTGTGAGAGTTTGGCTAACTTTATCATTCGGCACCCTTATCTGCACATTCGAGTCTTTGTATTGAAGCTCAGCTTCGCCGTTTTTCAGGGCATTCAATAGCTTGATATTCTGGTCCGCATTATTTGCGCTCCTGTATGGTTCTCCCGGGAAAGTTTCTTCATATTTTATTTTCCTCGCCTCGAAATTATTGCCGCCGTAGCCTGCTTCTTTGAATACATCAGATATTGATTTGTCAGTGCCCAAAACAACAAAATTCCTTACAGGAGTCAAAGTTGAGCCAACAGCGTCTTTCACAAAAGAAAACCTGACTGGGCGGTTTTCCGCCATCAATTTAATGCCGTCAAATGTAATGCCTTCCTGCCGCGGCAGCGCGAATGTCTTGCTGTTTGCAAAGTCTATATAATATTTATCGGATTTGCTAAATTTGTATCCTTTTCCGTCAAAGACTATATTTGCATCAGGAAGTGTTGTTGATTCCAAATTGCCTTCAAACCTTATTGTATTTGTCTTTTCGTTATAGAAAAACTTGGTGTTCTTTCCTATTTTCTGCTCTAAAACTCTGGAGTTGTCGCCAGCAACGCCGCTGATTTCGCTGGAGTATTTGTTGTATTTCACCCCGTTGCTGTTTTCAATGGGCAAGCTATTGAACGTTCCCTTTTCAATTGAAAAGCC
>JAGVXS010000066.1 GCA_018303685.1 Candidatus Woesearchaeota archaeon | reverse complement strand
GCATTAGATGAACTTTTTTGCCAGAATTATCGACTTTGCCCCAATTTAATGCCATGAGGCAGGCTTTTTTGCGCAAAACACTCCAATTTTTGGTTTTTCACCTGTGATATTCACCTGTGATATTTTGGATTGACTCCAATCGCTTTCATCTCCTCTGCGCCGCACTCGTTGCACTTGTAGAGATCGTACTTTGAATTGCCGCTCTGTATGATTCCCCGCTTCATCATATTCTCATTGCATTTCCTGCATTTTACATCTGCCATGGCTGTTTTTGTTCAGCGCTTGTTTAAATATTTTTGTATTTTTGTTTGAATAAATAATCACAAGCGGGTTACATTCATCGCAAATGCATTCAAAGGACGCTCTCGTTTTTTGAAATTTTATGTTTTTTATCTTTGATTTAAAATAATTTTATCGCCTACGCCTATGCTGTTTTTTTCCGCAAAGCCTTCATTAACCTCCAGGACATATTTTGCCGGCTTGGACGGCTTGTACAACTCACAAGGCTCTGCTTTACAGGGGACAGCATGCTTGATATCAACAATCTCATTTTTATCGTCGATAAAAATCATGTCCAGCGGAATCAAAGTGTTTTTCATCCAGAAAGTCCTGGCTGCATTGTCGCCGAAAACAAACAGCATTCCTTTATTTTCATCTAATCTTTCCCTAAACATCAATCCTTTTTCCATTTCATTGCTGTCGTCGGCAATTTCAACGCTTATTTTGATTAAATTTTTTCCATTATCAATCAAAACTTGGTTTTCGCCAACATTTTTTGCGCAATTTGCTAAAAAAAACAATAAAAAAACTACCAGAAAAACCATCAAAAATTTTGCAGTTTTTTGGCGCATTTTCAACAGATTTTTTCGCAAAAATTTAATTGTTTTGGTTCAAAAACCTTAAATTTTATAATTGGAATTTATTAAAATATTTAATTTTTTACTATATCTTCTAAGTAATATTATATATCTTATAATATATTTTATATCAATACTTTTAAAATAATTATTATACTTCAATTGTAAACAAAAATATTGTTATTAAAAAATATATTATTAAATAATTATTATAACCTATAGTTTAAAATATATAATCACTCATAATTATTTTTTCTATATAGAAAATAATATACCAAAAGTGATGTTGTATAGTAAAAAGTGAGAGTTCATAGAGCAAAAATGAGTAGTATCCGATTATGAAAAAAACCATAACTAATGATAATCAGAGCAGAAAATGTAATTGGGAAAGGCAACCAGGCATAGTTAATAGCATTATTACCCACAGACACAAAAAGCGCAAAAAATCCGGATAACCCATTTTGGCTAAATAACCCGGCTTAAGCAGCTCCAACAGGCGAAAGTTGCGTTGGCATGAAAACCGGGTTGTAAATCAGTTGTAGGTCCATAGTAAATCAACACTACAATAACGAAAAGTGAGAGTTTCTGTATAAGTTAGGCACTATGAAAATGAATACATATTTTTTGTTTATAAGCTCTATAAAGCTTAAATTCTGGCTTTATAGGCACTCTAAAAGCCCACCAATAAGCATATAAATCTTAAGCAGTTCTCTGACAAGTGAGGCAAAATGTACTCAAGCGGCTTGGAATACATAGTAAGGGGAAATTATTCTCATCATTCTTACCCACAAGTCAATTATTTTTCCAAAAATGTCGACGACAACTACAGCTTTGGAAGTGAAAACTCAATAATCATGGAAAGGCGATATGCTGGAAATCCAGCAAAGCCGGTGCAGTATAAAAGTGAGATCAAGTACCTTGCTAGCTACGTAACAAGCCATTCATTTGCCCCTGAAATCTTTCTCAATCCATCGCGCCAAAAATCAAGATTTGTCGACGATAAAAGCGGGATAATGCGGTTTGCAAGCCAAGCATTTGAATTAATTACGAATGAAGAGATTCCTTCCAATATATCAATAAGCATTCTGCCGTTTGCTGAGTTCAGGGCGCTGCATTCAAACTTCGGCTCATGGAGCAGCGGAATTTTGGGCTTCTCTGTCAATGGAGACAAAAAACAAATATTCGTGAGGGAAAACCATTTAGATGCTTTAATGCTTGTTCTGGGGCACGAAATCGGGCACGTATTGACAGAAACGCTGCCCAACAAGCATGACGAGGAAGCAAAAGCCTTTGCATTCTCAATAGAATGGGCCATAACAATAAAGAAGAACAATATAGCCAACCTGGGCCTGAACATCAAGGATGAGCTCGACTTCCAGCCGGCAAGAAACGGCCTGCATGACGTTGCTTTTGCGTTTGTGGATTTGATGGTTAGGAAAGGGAGAAAGGCTATTGAGCTGCATGACGATTTATCAAGAAGGTATTTGTCAATGTTTGACAGAATTTACTAGCCCAAATAGCTCAGCTTCTTCTTCTCGCTTATATCCTGCGCTTCCTGGCTTTTCTGCAGTATGGTTTTCAGCTTTTCCTCGAACTTCTGTGCCTGCTCCAGCAGGGGCTTGTAGTCCAAGTCCATTCCAAGGTATTTATCAAGAGCCTCGATAAGCTTGGCCGCAGCCTTGCTGTCGGGCAAATTAGAGTGTGTTTCGGCAAACAGGCAGCTTACAGGCGTTTTTTCAATTCTGAGCAGCACTGCGCCCGTAACCCCGATTATGATGCCTTCCTTCAAAGCCCCAATTCCGGCTTTCTCAAAAGCCTTTACGCTCTTTTCATTGCTGGAGTGGTAAAATACCCTGCCACCTTCGCTGTCCTCTCCCGAGCCCACCCCTTCGAGGGATATGATTTCTTTCGCCTGCAAGTCAGACGCTATCCTGGCTATTGTATCAGCCATTTCCCACTCGTAATGGCTTGCGGCTATTATCGCATGCAGAATCACGATGTTGTATTCCTTGTTGTAAAATATGCCCAGCGGCTCAACTATCTTGCTTTCGTGGATTGCAATCATGGCAGGCATGTCATTAAACAAAATCTTGCCAATCTGCTCTGTCTTTAAATGCTCTACCAAGAACTCCGATGCAATCGTGCCTACAAGCCCAAAGCCCGGAAAACCCTCGATTATGATACAGTTTTTCGGCTTCTTCCACAGCTTTACTTCCATCACACACCTCTTTTGCTGAAATGGCACAAGCAAATAGAAATATTTAAATATATGCTTTTTCAGGACTTAATTAATCAAATCAAAAGGTGATAACATGAGAATTTTCAAGGGCAAAAAGGGGTTTTTTCAGCATCCAGGATATGCGTTTGGTTTTGGAGTTGTGGCCGGCTTGGTTCTGGCTTATGTGTGGATTAAATATATAAATTTTCCAAATCCATACGTATAAATGGAAGGTGACTACATGAAAATTTTTAATGATAAAAAAGGAATTGTAACACATCCGGTTACAATGTTTATTTTTGCGCTGGTTCTCGGCTTGGTTCTGGCTTATGTTTGGGTGCATTATATAAATATCCCAAACCCCTACTGCAGCGTGCCTAAGCCATAAGAAATCTTTACAGTTCCATTGCAAAAGTGGCAATCATCAGGAAAGCGCCTTCTATAATCAATATGAAATTATATACTGTGCTGGGCAGCCATTTCAGTTCAAACCAGCTCCATCCAATTCCATAGCTGTGAAGCACAGGCAGCAATCCTGAAAGCAATGCTATTCCTGCAATTGCAATCGAGAATGTGCCTATAATGTTGCTGTTTGTTATTTCAATGACTGAATTCCAGACTAGGTATAAAGCAGCTGCTGCAACTATCCATACAACAACAGAAACCTTCAGGTCATTCAAAAATGTAAAATAGCCGAGCATTGGCAGCAATCCCAATAAGCCTACTGCCAGTCCAACAAAAAAAGAAACCCAATCCCTTGCCTGCATCATTTTAAAGCCTCTTTTTTGAAAAGTATCATCTGGAAGCGCGCATTGCCTTTCCTTCCAATTCCCGCAATTTGGAAACTATTATTCTGAATGCCTGTGCAAATGCATGGAACTCTTTGGCAACCTTTTTCTCAATTTCAAATATCATTTGGTTCATCTCCTTGCCTGCATTTGCTGGCATAAAAGTTTCTCCCGTCCATTTAAGATTAAAGTTAAACAAATTATTGAGGTCTACAAGTATTTTAATCATCCAAAGGGTATCCCTGTGCATAATCAAAAAAAGCTCGTGGAAAGCCTCGTTTAAAAATTTCTTGATTTCCTCTGTCTCTACATACAGCTCCCTTACTGCCTCTTCTATTCTATCCTTTTTTGATGATTCTGTCACTCTGCTGCCAAGCCTTCTAATACGCTGAGGTATTCCTTTCAATTGCAGTAAATCAACTTTAATCCTGCGTATTTCTGTTCTGGCAGCGAACTTTGCCAATATAGACTGGCTTGTTTTGTCCCGAAATGCTGTTCTTACCGCCTGCATGAATGTGCTTGGATTGTTTTCGTGCTTTTCAGCCAATTCAATAATGAGCTCGACCTGAAGGTATTCTTTCCTGTTTAATATCTCAGCTTTTTGCATAGCTTGAAGCACTGATATTATGAGTTCCTTTTCAACGTTTTTTATTTTTTGATTTGACGATTCAGGGAATTTCTGAAGCTCTTCAAGAATTTTGCCAACTATTTCCAGCAATTTTATCTCTTCTGTATCGACATTAAACATTAATTTTTCGGCATTTTTAGCAGCTATCCTCAAGTTTTTCTTTAGTAATCTCTCTTCATCCCTTATTGCCTTTGTTACAAGATGCTTCTGTTCCACTTCCTCAAAAAGGCTTGTGTAAAGTATGTGGTCCGCTTTTTTCAGGTTATTGACGATTCTCCTTACCTCCCACCTTTCTTTGGCGGCAGTCATCCAAATATTCTTAAAAATTGTAGAAAAATATTCTGCATAAAATCCCATTCAATTCACCTTTTTGACAACCTGAACCTTTTTCTTGTTTTATTTAAATCTTTCCTTTTTGTTGAGTTTTTGGGAGTGGTAAAACAAACCAAAGCGGGTTACCTTTAACGCCTATGCTTCCAAATCCTAAAAAACCCTATAGGATTTTTGGGAACTTCAAAATTTTTAATTTTGAAGTGGTCGCTCTCGTGTCTTTTAATTTAATATTTTCTTATTGTTTTTCAATCATTCTAATCCAAAATAAAAAACCCTTATAAACTATAAAAATACTCCAGAAGTATGCTGACCGAAGAGCTCAAAAAAGAAATCTACTTTCCTTATTCTAAAATAAGAGATGTGCAAGGCAATATGATTTC
>JAGVXS010000006.1 GCA_018303685.1 Candidatus Woesearchaeota archaeon | reverse complement strand
TCAATCTGCTCCATGTCCTCGTCAAAAAACAATTCTTCTGTTTCCATTTTGCCTAGTAACTCTGATTATTATAATTTTCATTGGCAGAATAGTCTATCTGCTTCTCCTGCTTTGAATAGGTTTTGCCTTCTGCTATCGAACAAGCCAAACACATTTTAACCCCCACAACCTTTTGATAAAAGCTTGACTAAAACCATGTCCTAAAAAATCCATTGGATTTTTGGGAACTTGAAAATTCAAAATTTTCAAGTCAATGTGGAATTTTGTTTTACTCAATTCCACGGAACGATGGTTTGAACCCCAAACTTTATGTATTATTTGTTACTCGGTAGTGATACAACTTATATATAAAGCTTTCGCTTGATAGTATAAAAATAGATTACTTTCTATATTGAAAAGAAATAAAATAATTCTTTTTCGTTATTAAAAACTCACTTCACAGGATGCCTCATAAAATGCTTGCACCCTGGGCAATAGTAAATAATCCTGTGCTTGTGAATCCTAACCCTGCAGTTAACGCCTGGCACCAAATAAGCATGGCAGTTCTTGCAGAACCTTTTTTTAAGGGAAGAAGGCAGCCTTATCTTGTGCTTCATGGCTATCCTTCTTGCTATCTTGACATATTTATCGGAAAGCTTATTGTCTTCCCTGAAATGCTCTTTCGCAAGCCTGAAAAGCAGATTAATGCGCGCTTTCGCTATTTTCTGTGTTTTATTGGACTTTTTAAAATGTTTTTTTGGCATATTTGTTGCTATTTCGATTGCTTAATTTAAAATTATCTGAGAATTCTAAACAAACAGAGGCACCAAAACCAAAGTTATTGTACTAAGCAGTTTAATCAAAACATGTAATGAAGGTCCTGCAGTGTCCTTGAAAGGGTCACCAACAGTGTCGCCTGTAACAGCAGCTTTATGGGTTTCAGAGCCCTTTCCGCCTAAATTCCCTTCTTCAATGTACTTCTTCGCATTGTCCCATGCGCCTCCTGAATTATTCAGCAGCAATGCCATCAATATTCCAGTTATTGTCCCAACCATCAAAAATGCTCCTGCAGCTTCATACTTTAATACCATTCCGACAACTACAGTTGTAACAACAACAAGCAGCCCCGGCAAGATCATTTTCTTTAATGAAGCCTTTACGCAAATGTCAACAACTTTTGCATAGTCGGGCTTTTCCTTGCCCGTCATTATACCCTTCTTTGTCTTCCACTGCCTTCTGACTTCATTGACAATTGAGTAAGCTGCATCCCCTACAGCCCTTATAGCCAATGAGCTAAACATGAATATCAGCATTGCTCCTATAAATCCCCCTACAAAAACATCAATCTTCGACAGGTCAATTGCAATAGGCCCTTCTATATTCAGATGCTTTGCAACATCGTCAAGATAAGCTGAAAAAAGCAAAAATGCAGCCAATGCAGCGCTTCCGACTGCATATCCTTTTGTCAATGCTTTTGTTGTGTTGCCCACAGCATCCAACCTATCCGTCCTTTTCCTTATTGCTTCTGGTGACTTTGACATTTCAACAATGCCGCCGGCATTGTCAGTTATAGGCCCGAAATTATCCATTGCAAGTATGTAAGCAGCTGTTCCAAGCATGCCCATTGTTGCAATAGCTGTTCCGTATAAGCCGCCGTGCTCTACTCCGCTTAATTTTCCAAGCCAGAAAGCTGACAATAAAGCCGCTGACAGGACAATAACCGGCAGCGCTGTTGATTCCATCCCTACAGCAAATCCCGTTATTATGTTTGTGCCGTGCCCTGTCTGGGATGCTTTTGCAATATCCTTGACCGGCTTGTATTTGTGGTCTGTGTAATAAACTGTAATCAATACAATCAAAATGCTGGTTATTATTCCAACCAGCCCTGCAAAGAAAAACCATAGCCATGCATTTGGATAAGCGCTGTTTTTAAGCAGCCATTTTGTTGTAACGAAAAATGTAACTGCTGCAAGAAAGCTTGCAAGATAATAACCGCGATTTAACGCTGCCATCGGGTCTTCATTCTCATTTTTCATTTTTGTAAACATAATCCCAACAACGCTTGCAATTAATCCAAATGCCCTTGCAACCAATGGGAACAATATTCCATTCAATCCAAAAACAGGATACAATGCAACTCCAAGAATCATTGCTCCGATGTTTTCAGCTGCCGTGCTCTCAAACAAATCTGCCCCCCTGCCTGCGCAGTCACCCACATTGTCGCCAACCAAATCTGCAATCACAGCAGGATTTCTCGGGTCGTCTTCAGGAATGCCTTTCTCAACCTTGCCTACCAAATCAGAGCCGACATCAGCAGCTTTTGTGTAAATTCCTCCTCCAAGTTGCGCAAATAAAGCAACAAATGAAGCTCCAAAACCATATCCTACAATTAAAAATGGAACGGCCTTTGCTGCTTCATCTGGAGATAATCCAATGCTAAATAAAGAGTAAATCAATGAAACCCCGAGCAAGGACATGGCAACTATTACAATGCCCGTTACAGCGCCTCCCCTCAATGCAATGATAAATGCCTCTCCAAGGCTTTTTTTTGCCCCGCTTGCCGTCCTTATATTGGTCCTTATGGAAACCCACATTCCCACAATGCCCGCCAAGCCTGAGCTGAAAGCCCCGAAAAGAAATGCGACAGAAGTGCGCCATCCCAAGTCTGTTTTTCCAAGAAATGAATAAATTGCATAAATTATAACAGCAAGAACAACTGAAAGAATTGCAATTGTCGTGTACTGCCTTTTTACAAAAGCCTCCGCCCCCACTTTGATTGCATTCGACACTTCCTGCATTGCCTCGCTACCCGTGTCTTTTTTGAGAACTTGCCTTGTGAGCCAGCCTGCAAAAAGCAATGCCAGAATGCTGATTGTGATTACTATGCTTAACAAATCCATCCTGATTGGGAAAAATAGGTGGTTTATAAAGGTTTTTGAAATTATTTTTAACCCTTCAAAAATAGTAAAAATTATATGTACTAAGCTCCCAGTCACCAGAAAATGCTGGAATTTGTCAAAAACCACAATAACCTATTTAATTTACATGCTCTTAACGAAATGATAAGAAGTGGTTTTTGAGCATGCTCGAAAATGAATGAAATTAGTAAAGATGATGAGAATATGTCAATAGGTAGTAGGTTGATGATTCATTTTCGACACCTTAAGAAAATATTCAAAGATGAGGAAAAGCAGGAAGCAGAAAAAACAACAGAGGTAAGCCTGCAAAACCTTGAAGCCTGGCTTAATGAAAAGGCAAAGCCGCTGATGGAGGATGTCAACCAGCAGTCAGAAGAGATTTTAATGAGGATTAGCGAGGAGCTTCAGAGGGCAAGGATAAATGTTGAGGTGCTTGAGAATGCAAAGCTGCAAAATCCCAATATTCCATTCAGGGCAAAGCAGTACATGGAAGGCAACAGGAAAGCCTATGTTAGGGCCGTTAACTCCTTCCTCGGGCATATGGAGATCAACAACAGGGATTATTTCTACCTTGTCGGCTTTTGCAAGCAATTTGACGGGATGATCAACGAGCTGAATAAAGGCACCTTGAGAAGCTATACAATACTTCAGGAATTCTTTGCCAATGAGACAGGCAGGATTGCCCATAACCTGAAGAATTTCGACGCCCTTTTTTCAGAGCTGAAATCCGCATTGAACGATGAAAGGATTGTTTCAGTCAATAACGCAAGGGAAAAAATACACGGCATGAAAGCAAAAATAAGCCAAAAAATAAATGCGGATGTTGACTTTAGGGACATGGAAGCCAGCCTGAAGCTTGCAAACGAGGAAAAGAACAAAATCATGGCTGATATAGAAAAATTCAATGCAAGCGAAGCCCACAGCAATTTCCTGAAGCTTAATGAAGAGAAAAAAGCCAAGGCAAATGCCTTCTACAACGACGAAAACAGCCTCCTGCAGGCATTCTCCGCTTTGGAAAGGCCGCTGAGAAAATACTCGCATATTGCCTTTGAGCACGAGGAGGTTATTTTGGACTACCTGAAAAACCCCATTGAAACTCTGGCAAATGACAAAAATTTGGGAATTGTTAATGTTCTTGCGAATTTGGAGAAAGCATTAAAAGAAAATCAAATACAAATAGACGACAAGAAAAGGGAAAAGGCGTTTGAGGAAATTAAAAAACTAAGCAGGGAGTTTCTTGAGGGTTTTGTTAAAAGATACTTCTCGTTCAAGGCGGAAATTGGAGAGATAGACAATAAGATAAAGGCAACAGGGGTTTCTGAGAAATTCAGGAACTTCAACAGGCAGCTGGAGGATGTCAACTTAAGGATAGAGAGGAGCAATGAGGAATTTGGCATATTGAATAATGATGTTGTCAGGCTGGGCAGTTCAATTGAAAGCTTAAAAAATGAGATTGAAAGCTCTGTGAAGGGGATTTTTGGGGAGGAAATCAGGGTTGTTGTGTGAACTGCTAGCTATAAGCTGCTGAATAATTTCGTGAATAAGCGGGCATTGTATATTCCTTCTTCTGCCTGCCCATTATCAGCCTGTAAATTGGGTTGTTTACTAATGCGCTTTGTGTCATTCTAAGAGCGGCTACAGGCATTTCCCTTACGTAAGGAATACCCTGTGCAATGCTTGGAAGATAATGTGTCTGGAAGAAATGCAATGGGAAAAGGTATTTGAATACACTCTTTGTATCGCTCCAGAGATTTTGCTTTGCATTTTGGTACGTATTTTTCAGATAATCTGAGATTTTTCCGTTGAAAATGCCCTTAAGGGCTCTTCCGAATCCTATTTTGTCCCTTAAATAGAAGAATGCGCCATATGCAATATTTACTGGTATAAACAAAAGTGGGTTAAAGACAAGCGATGTTGCAAGCATGCCTGAAAATGTTTCTGAATTGAATATCGCAGGATATGCCTTAAACAATTTCTCAGGCATTGAAAAAAGCCAGTAATCAAGGAGCCCCATGATATTTCCCGTATATGCCTCCCTCCTTACCCTGTTCCACGTCATTCTTATCTTCTTTTTTTTATTCTCGTACCATGCCCCTATTGTGTAGCCTATTGCGGGAATCGTGGTTGACAAAACTGCAACATGGCCAAAAATTGCCGCAGACACTGCCAGGACAGGAGCATACAGGAGGGTGTTTAAAGCTATCTTAAACCAGCTTGATTTTTTGTTAAGCTTTGCTTCAAGAGTTGATTCATAATTATTCTCTTCTGTACTCAGCCTGCTTTCCAACGACATAGTTATCACTTTTAAATAGTATAAAAATAAGTCAGAATATCTAATTTTACCCGAAATTATTCGGTTTTAATCCAATATATAAAGAAAAAGCCGAAATTGTTCGATACTTATTTTTTAATCTGCTGCTCTATAATCACAGGCAACAATTTAAGCTCAGCCTTCCTCAGATGCTCTTGGAATGTAGAAACTCCGACTTTTGCAATCTTGGCAAGCTGCTCCAAAGTCATTTTTCTTGGATAAGAATAATAGCCATGTGTATAAGCTAGCTCTAAAGCAGTTTTTTGATGCTTTGATAATTTTGGCATTACATTAGGAAAATAAACATCTGTCAAAGGAGAATTTTCCATTTTCATGATTTCGCAAATGTCCATGTGGCTTTTTAGCGCCTTGATGAATTCTTCAAGCTCTTCCCTTTTCCATGAGGCAACTTCCCAGTACTCGTGCCCGTCATAATGATTAATTGTAGGCTTGACAAAAATAATATTTTTGTTGTGGTAAATCATTACATGCTCGCCTTCTTTGCCGAGATTAATTTCATAAGTAAAAACATCTCCGGAAACTTCAAGATTGGTTATGCGCCTGTCCGCCCTCAAATCATCAATAAATTTATTTTTTTGCTTTTCATCGTTGCTTTGAAAATAACATGTGGTTGTCGCATACTTTTTTCCTTTTTTGTCATACCAACTGCTGGGGTAAGAAAGGACAACAATATTGAATTTAACGCACCTATTTACAATAGGGCAGTCCTCATGCTTTAATTTAAGCTTTGTAATCCACATAATTAAACAATTAGAATTCAACTACTTAAACTTTTTGTAGCTCTCTTCCAGCGCCTCAATCCCGGGCAGTTTCTTTCCTTCAAAAAACTCTAATGAAGCACCTCCGCCCGTGCTTACATGGGTTAATTTGCCAGCATATCCGAATTTTTCAGCAGCAGCCGCAGTATCGCCGCCGCCTACAATGGTTGTTGCCTTTAATGTCGTCAAAAACCTTGCAATTTCCTTTGTGCCATTGGCAAATTTCTCGAACTCAAAAACGCCGAGAGGGCCGCTCCATACGACTGTTTTTGCATTTTTTAAAATCTCCTTGTAATTTTCTATTGTTTTTGGGCCTATGTCCAGTCCAAGCCAGCCATTCGGGATATCATTTATATCAACAATTTTAGAGTCTGCATTCGCATCGAAATGATTGGCAGCAACAACATCAACTGGCAATACAATTTTTTTGTTATACAATAATTTTTTTGCTAAATCAACTTGCCCATCCTCTACTTTTGAGGCACCGACATTTTTACCCTCTGCCTTTATGAAAGTGAATGCCATCGCCCCTCCAATCAAAAGCTTATCAACTTTTTTCAGTAAATTTTCTATTACTTTTATTTTGTCAGAAATTTTTGCCCCGCCAAGAATTCCTATAAACGGCTTATCGGGATTTTCCATAGCTTTGCCCATTACCCTTAACTCTTTCTCAACAAGAAAGCCTGCGGCAGATCTCAAGTGCTTTGCAACACCATAAGTTGATGCATGCGCCCTGTGGCAAGTCCCGAATGCGTCATTTACATACAAATCTGCCAATTCTGCAAGTTGCTCTGAGAAGTTTTCGTCATTTGCTTCCTCTTCAGGATGAAATCTTAAATTTTCCAATAAAGCAACATCTCCATTATTCATACCAGCTATTTCTCTTTTAACTTCATCGCCAACGCAGTCATTCAATTTTTTTGCTTTTCTTCCCAATAACTGCCCTAATCTCAAAGCAACCTTGTCCATTCTTAAAGAATCAACAACCTTGCCGTCAGGCCTGCCGAGATGCGAGCATAAAATAACCTTTGCATTTCTTTCAGCAAGGAATTTTATTGTGGGAAGGCTTTCCCTTATTCTTTTGTCATCTGCAATCTCATTGGTTTTCTTGTCCAAGGGAACATTAAAGTCCACTCTTACAAGAACCCTTTTTCCTTTGGCATCCAAGTCATTAAGTGTTAAAAATTTGTGCATAGAGAATGTTAATTAAGGCTTATTTTAAAGATTTGCGGTTTTTATTCAAAATCTTTATTTTACTTGTTTTAACTCTTTCCTTATATAACTTTCAATTTTCCCTGACATATTAATTCCATTTTCCTTGCAGTAAGCCCTGAATTTGTTGAATAGCTCTTCGTCTATAGTAAATGCAACCCTTGTTTTATAATTGACTTTTCTAAGTTTGCCAGTTCTATCCAGCTCTTCAAGTGCATTTAAAACATCTTGATTTCTTGCGATAACTTCTTTCGCTTTGTCAAGGAACGACGGCATTTTTTATCATCCTCATCAATTTGTTTATATCAGCTATGTTTTTCTTTGAAATATTCCAAACGGTTTTTGTCAATTTGTCTTTATCATAATCCATATTATTATCATCAAAATAGGTTATTATAACAATTATTGCTGTCCTTTTGTTTCCATCTTCAAAGCAATGGTCAACCAGCAAGCCTCTTACAATATAGCTTAACTCATAAAGCCAGCTTTTGTTTTGTTTGGCAATTGACAAGGCAAAGTCTATGCTGTCTTCGTTATGGAATTTCCCGTTGCTACCAACCTGCTGGTTTATGCCAATCAGGTCTTTCTTGTTTAAGCTAATATTTTGATTCATATTTATATATATAAATATATATTATTAGTATATAAAGGTTTCGGTTTAAAGGATTTAATTTTTTAAAGATGTTACTACTATAATATGATAAAAATAGAAAGATTTAAATAGTAGTTGTGCTATTAGTTAGATGTATGAGTTTAATAAAAAGGATGAGGATAGCGGTCAAAGAATTTAATTCAGCACATCCAACTAGACAAGGTTCTTTTGATACTATTGAGACGGCAGAACACAGAGATGAGTATATTAGAAGAAAAGCTTTTACGCCAAAAAGTTATGCTAATTTTTCTAAACTTTTTAATCAAGGATACGATAACGGACAACATAAATTTCCAGATAGGGTAGATACTCTAATCAAAAGACTATCTTATAATCCAAATGACTCTGTAAATGTACAAATTGGAAAATACATAGCTCTTCTTATTGGTCGTAGAGAAATTGCTACAAGCGGATTAGAGATTCAGGCAGGTTATAGAGAGCCTGCAGAAGTAGAAACAAGGTATAAAATTTTAGATGAAATTGGCAACAAATTAAAAGAATTTCCATTTTATGAAACGTCCCATGTTTTAAACACCCAGAGAGCAGGTCGCGAATATGGTCATGAAGGGTACGTACCTCCTATTGCTAGGATAAGTAATATGAAAGAAGCGGCATAAAAATCTCAAAAGTATAATTTTTCTTTTTAAATCTGAAGATTATTTTCTATTTTTGGACTAACTTCTACCCTTAATCCAGAAATAAATATAAACAAGAAATGCTATAACCAGCAAAAAATTAACAGCCGTTATTATAATTGCAGTCCAAACCAAAGTCTTTTGCTTTGTTTTCTTTTTCATCAGGCTTTAGCTTTTATCCTCTTCATCCTGAAGATGTTTTCCCTTTCTATCTCCTCCAGCCTCAGCTGTATGAATGACCTCACCTTGTCAAGATTCGGGATAACCACAAACTCAAGGGCATTGACCCTCCTTTTTGTCTTTTCAATTTCATTTAGCAATTTCCTCATTGAAGTTTCGACTTCAGCAGCAAGGATTATCTTTTCAGCCACTCTTTCATACGCTTCAGCAGCCTCGTCAACTGCCGAGGAATTGTAAACGCCGTAGCCCCTTTCCATGAACGCCTTTTTAATTTCAGAGCTTTCTATTTTCGGGACCTTGACCCCCATTATGTTCTTTGCTGTCAGCTTCACATCAGGAATGTCCTTTATTGCCATTGCAATTGACTTGACTTTCAAGTCGCCTTCAAGAGTCCTTGCAATGTTGATTTTTTCCAGAGCAGTCTTGTATTCGTTTACAAGCTCTTCCCTCAGTGTTTTTGCTTTTTTAAGGATTTCAAAGAACTCAAGAATTAGTCCGTCCCTTTTCTTCTTCAAAAGATTATAGCCACTTTTAGCTAACCTTATTTGCCTTTTCAGCTTTAATAATTCGCTTCTTGTAGGCTTGATGTCCTGGGGCATTTTAATAGATTATTTATTGAAGGGTGCTGTGCATCCGTCAACGATTACTCTTCCATTGTATTTGGCAACCAAAGGCACTAGCTCTCCTATCAGGGCTTCTTTAGACAAACCATCATTTCCTATGACAATCAGAGCATGCGGCTGCTGTGCTGTTATCCTATCTCCAAATCCATGGCTGCCAAGCACTATACTTATGCTCACATCTGCTTCAAAAATCATTTCTTCTCCTTCTAAGTATCTCCTGCTAATTACAAAACCCTTTGGAAGCCCTTCAACAGATGGATTAAATGTCCCAGTACTATCAATATAAGTGAATCTTGCCACATGGTGCCCGCTTGGCCTAGCCATATCTGCTATTTTAATCATCCCTTTGTATTCTGTGCCAATTTTCGTTGCAAGCCTATTTGCAAAATAGGCGCCAAATTCATCGGAATTCTTTATTTTATGCTCTTTTTCCAACTGCTCTTTAAAGCTGTCTGGAAATTTATCATAAATCAGTTTTGCTGCTCCGCACTCTTCATGGCTGTATATCCCGTCCAAATTAGCATTTTTGAATGCATCAGCAGCTGCTGTTAGCCCTGCGTCAATGGCTTGGTACCCTTTTAAACCTTTGTCAAATCCCTTGGTTTTTATGTATGCAATGCCAGAGCCAGCAGCGTGCAACCCATCTTTGGTTCCCTCGTCAATGCACCTTAAGCATTTATCAGATTGGAAAGCATCAGCCAAATTTGGTAGTGTACCAGCATAAGCCTCAAATCCTCCTGCTGCCTTAATTTTTTCATACATCCTTTTCTGCTCAATCCAATGAGTTTCAATCAAGTCTGCCAAGCTCTCACCACGCAAAGTTAATCACCATTCACTCCATCTTCCTGTAGTACTTCTTCCTCAATTCCGGGCTTATCCTTGTCAGTTCATTCTCAGGCAGTATTCCAAGCAGCTTCCATCCCAAGTCAAGGGTTTCTGCAATGCTCCTGTCTTCATCTCTACGCTGCCTTACAAACTTGTCCTCGAATTCAGCTGCAAACTTAAGCAGTTTCCTGTCCCTTTCGCTTAAGGCTTCCTCGCCGACTATTGCAACAAGCCCTCTCAAATCCCTTCCTTCTGCATAGGCAGCATACATCTGATCGCTTGCCTGCTTATGGTCTTCCCTTGTCCTTGTCGGCCCTATGCCAAGGTTCATCAGCCTTGAAAGCGACGGCAGAACATCAATGCATGGGTAAATTCCCTTCCTGTGCAGCTCCCTCATCAGGACAATCTGCCCTTCTGTTATGTAGCCGGTCAAGTCAGGAATCGGGTGTGTTATATCGTCTCCAACCATTGTAAGAATCGGGATTTGGGTGATGCTGCCTTTCTTGCCTTTTATGACTCCCGCTCTTTCATAGATTGTTGCCAAGTCAGTGTACATGTACCCGGGATAGCCCCTTCTTCCCGGAATTTCCTCACGAGCAGCGCCTATCTCCCTCAAAGACTCGCAATAGTTTGTCATGTCGGTTAAAATAACAAGCACATGTGCGTCATGCTCGTATGCAAAATACTCTGCAGCAGTCAACGCCATTCTTGGCGTGACAAGCCTTTCGACAGCAGGGTCATTTGCAAGGTTAAGGAAAACAACGCTTCTTTCCAAGGCGCCTGTCTGCCTGAAGTCATTGATAAAATATTGGGCTTCCTCGTTTGTGATGCCCATTGCCGCAAATACAACAACGAAATTTTCCTGCTTGCCAATAACTTTGGCCTGACGAGCAATCTGCAAAGCAATTTCATTGTGCGGCAATCCTGAGCCTGAAAACAAAGGCAGTTTCTGCCCTCGGACAAGGGTGTTCATCGCATCAATCGTCGACAATCCGGTCTGTATGAAATCATGGGGGGACGCTCTTGCATAAGGGTTAATAGCAGCTCCAATAATGTCTAATCTTTTTTCTGGTATGACTTCAGGCCCACCATCAATTGACTTGCCACTCCCGCTTAAAATTCTTCCAAGCATATCTTTTGAAACATTCAGCTTCAAAGTGTCCCCGAGAAATTTGACCCTTGTATCAACATCTATTCCTGCAGTGCCTTCAAAAACCTGCACAACAACAATGTCGTCGCTTGTGTCAAGCACCTGCCCGTTTTTTACGTCCCCATTCGGCAATGCAATCTTAACTATGTCCGCATATCCAATAGGCTCTGTCTTCTCGACGAATATTAAAGGCCCTGCGACTCTTGTGATTGTTTTGTATTCTTTCATTTTGATTTTGATTATTTTAGTCTTGGGGTAAACACGTTTCTTTCATCAAAAATGTTGCCATCTTACCCTCTACCTTAATGAATTCTATTGACATGCAACCACCACTTACACTTTCCCCTAAATGTAATGTTATAGGCGTAGTAATTTTTCTTGTTTTAATTTCATAAGTAAATACTCCACTTACACTATCACTATTAATTTTCTCAATAAAAAGTCCATTATATCGTTGACCCTCTGTCAATACAATTTCTTTAATTTTTGGAATATAACTTTTTAAAGTTATTATAACTAAGACAGCCACAAGTACAATAATGGAGATTATAACAATTTTTAAATTAATTTTCATTTTCAAGTCTTCAATTCTTTTTCCATCTGTTTAGTTAATTCGTCAAGCAGTTTTTCATAATCCTTTACAAACTTAACTTCGCCCAGTCTGTCCTTTGCCTTTGTAGCAAGTATCTGGTGCACTCTCATGCCGCTGTCCATTGCTGTGTTTGCCATTTTTGAAAAATTGGAGATTGTCTTCATGATGGAATATGTCTTCTTCAATTCGCAAAACGTGTCAATTTCGTGGAATGCATTCTGCTGCAGCAAAACCTCCCTTATCAGCCTTGCAACAAGCAAGGTCAATTGCTGCCTGTCAGCTAACGCGTCAGAACCAACTAATTGCACAATCTCCATCAATTTATCTTCCTCTTGCAAAATGCCCATCATTTCACTAACTAACCCTTCCCACTCAGGCGAGACATTTTTATAATACCATGGTGATAAAATATCCTTGTAATTTGAATACGAATCAAGCCAATTAATTGATGGAAAATGCCTTCTTTGGGAAAGTTTTGAATCAAGCTTCCAATAAACTTTTGTAACTCTTAAGGTTGATTGTGAGACAGGTTCTGAAATATCACCACCAGGTGGAGAAACTGCTCCAATAATGCTTATGCTCCCTTCTTTTTTAGTACCAAGTGGAATAACTCTTCCAGCTCTTTCATAAAACTGCGCCAATCTTGATGAGAGATAAGCTGGATAGCCCTCCTCGCCCGGCATCTCTTCCAGTCTCGATGAAATTTCCCTCATTGCCTCTGCCCATCTTGATGTGCTGTCAGCCATCAATGCAACTGAATAGCCCATGTCCCTGAAGTATTCTGCAATTGTAACTCCAGTATAGATGCTTGCCTCCCTTGCTGCAACAGGCATATTGCTTGTGTTTGCAATAAGCACTGTCCTGTTCATCAGGGGCTTGCCGCTTTTTGGATCAATAAGCTCGGGAAACTCTGTGAGGACTTCTGTCATCTCATTTCCCCTTTCTCCGCAGCCGACATAAACAATAATGTCAGCGTCGCTCCATTTTGCTAATTGCTGCTGACTTACCGTTTTCCCGGCGCCAAACGGTCCAGGAATCGCAGCAACTCCTCCTTTTGCCAGCGGAAACAACGCATCAAAAATTCTCTGCCCGGTTATCAAAGGCGCTTCAGGCTTTAATTTTGAACTCACAGGCCTTGCAACCCTTACAGGCCAGTTGTGCTTTAGCTTCAGCTCAAACCCATTGTCCAGTTTTCCGACAACATCATTGACCGTAAACTTTCCTGACTTGATTTCTGCAATTTTTCCTTTCTGGTTCGGCGGCACAAGGACCTTATGTATAATGCCTGGATTTTCTTCTATCTCGCCTATTATGCTCCCGCCAGCAACCTGCTCGCCGCTCTTGACAACAGCTTTGAAGTCCCATTTTTTTGCGTAGTCAAGCCCGGGCGCATCAACTCCCCTTTTTATGAAGTCGCCCATCTGCTTGATAAGAACAGGCAGCGGCCTTTGGATTCCGTCATAAATGCTGCCGAGCATTCCGGGGCCGAGCTCGACCTTCAATGGCTCGCCTGTGTTGACAACCGGCTCACCGGGCTTTATTCCTGAAGTGTCCTCATAAACCTGAATGATGGTTTCCTCCCCTTCAATCTGGATTACCTCACCCATCAGCTTTTCATTTCCAACCCTGCACACATCGTACATCCTGGGCTTTATGCCTTTGGCTACAACAACAGGGCCTGCAATCCTGTACAAAACTCCTTTGTCCATGTTATTTCCACAAATCAATCCCGATTGATTTTTTTATTAATCTCTTCAGGCTGTCCTGCTCAGCCTTTGTTGATACAGGGATAAAAACAGGCTCAACAGAAGCATCTATGTCAAGCCTCTGGTGAATATCCAATTCTTCCATTATCTTCTCATCAACAACAACAATCCCTATGTCTTTTCTGCTTTTCATATTCCTCAATTCACTGAAGTAATTGCCTGTTACTTCCATAGTGTCCTTTATGCCGGCTAACTGGAATCCTACAATAAATTCGCTTCCGCCAACAACCGCGATCTTCACCATTTTAATCAGTATACCAATTGGCTTTCGATAAACTCTTCCTTCAGGCCGAGCTGCTTGCCTTTCACAATGATCCTTAAGTTCCTGACTTCTATATCCTTTGCGAACATGTACCCAAGTATCACATCAATTGACAATGGATGCTGGTGCATGAACAAAACAGACTGCTTCAAAAGATGCTTGTAAAGCTCTGCCTCAACCAGTATCAGCGAGCCTGTCTTTTTGAACTCCTCAAGGCCTTTCGCAACAATATCTTTGTATTCGGTTTTTTCAAGTGCTTTTTGGAGCTCGTCCAGGCTTCCGATAGTCATTAGACCGATGATTTTTGAATCTTTGGCTTTATCTCCTGTCAGCACAATGAAATCCTTGACTGCATCCTTTCCGAACTTCGCCTTTTTTAGCCTTAACAGTGTCAGCAGGTTTAATATCTCAACTTCCTTCAGCAAAAAATTCCTGAACAAAGCGCCTTCCTTTGGCAATGCTTTTGAAAATTCAATCAGATTGCCGTAATACTGCCTGTCAAACACATTTTCAATCCCGACAAGGTTCCTTTTTTCATTCAGATCCTTCAGCGCGCCTTTAAACAAATTGAATTCCACTATCTTGTTGTCCTTTAAAACCCCTTCAACTGAATCCTTTTTCAGAAGCGACATTAGAAAATCATAGCTCAAAGTGCCTGCGGCTGTTATTGAATTCACAATAATCTTTTCATTTGTGCCGGTAAACTTACCCCTCAAAATTGTTTTTATGTCCTCTATGTCCTTCCTTTTTATGTACTCCCTGACAAGCAATGCCAGCTCCTGCGACGATATTCTTGCAAGCTTCTTAAAGGACTCTGCAAGGTTCCTGTTCAATGCCAGCTCAATCAAGTCTGCTCCTGAAAGCTGCGTTGCCAATGCATTTATCTCCTTCCTGTAATTTGAATCCTGCAGGAACTTCGCTATTTCGCTGAAGCTCATCTTGAGCATTTTCCGGTAGTCTTCCTTTTTCAGAAGCAGCGCCCTCATCACGACAGTCCTTACATAGGTGTATGGGTAAGAGCCAAGCCTTATTGGTTCAACCTGATTTTTCAGCACCAGTTTTTGCATTTTAACCGAACAGTATTTTGCTTATGTTCTGCAATTCATTTTCCTTTATGCCATCGAGCAGGGTCTCGAAGCTGTAGTCAACCCTCACTGTCTTTTCTTTGTTCTCCGCAACCAAGCCGCCTGCAATGTCAATCGCCTGCACATTAAGCCCCTTCAAAAATTTTGCATCCTTTTTATTGCAGTAGATATTCATAACTTCAATCTCTTTTCTTGTTTTCTCAATGAGATTTTTTATGCAAAGCTCCCTTTTTTTGTCATCCATGCCTTCAAGCCTTTTCTTTGCCTCTGAAAACACATTCTCAATGGTCTCTTTCTTTGCCTCAAGAAGCATTTTTTTGTTCTCGAGCTCTGCTGAAGCCAATTCCTGCCTTTTTATTGTGTCAATAATCTTTTTTGTTTCCGCATCATTTTTTTCCCTGAGTTCCTCGGCTTTCTTTTCCGCTTCTCTCATTATCCTATTGGCTTCCTTTCTGGCTTCTGCTATTAAAGCAGTCTCCTGCTCTTTAGCCTGCCTGATTACCTCTTCCTTTACTGCTTCCAGTCCCATCTTGATTGCTTAGCCGCCTTTTGCAAGGTTCAGTATTAATATGGCAACCACAAGCCCAAAGATTACAATAGTCTCCGGGATGACTGTAAGCACCAGGCCCTTTCCGAACAGCTCTTCTTTTTCCGCCATTGCGCCCACAGCTGCCACTCCAATCTCTTTTTCGGCTATAGCCGCTGCAATTGCACTAAGCCCGATAGCTAAACCAGACGCCAATGCAATCAATCCAGTCGATACATCTACCATTTTTACCTCCGAGTTTTTAATTTTTTATTTTAATTTTTGGTTTTCTTATTGTTTTATTTTTTAATTTTTATTGTTGTTGTATATTTTATTTTTAATCTTCTTTGAACCCGAACGGCTGATACTTCTTAGCGCCGCCATGAAAAAATTTTGAAAAAAACTCAACATAATGAAGCCTCAATGAATGCAAAAAGCTTCCAAGCAACCCCAGCATTATGTTTATTATGTGCCCAACAACCAAAATCAGTATGCCGATTAAGACAAATACTCCTCCTTGGTGGAAAAATTCTTTTGCCGAGTCATTTATTATTACAGCCAATACAACTGAAGAAAGCCCTATTGCCATCAGCCTTGCATAGGACAATATGTTTGTGAATATGCTCGGCAGCTCCATGAGTCCTTTCACGCCTTCGCCCTTAAAAAGCATTAATATTGACAATCCTAAAAATACCGCTCCGATTAAAGGCGATATGGGCATTTTTCCCATATATGACAATGCCAGCAACCCGACTCCCACCTCAAGTATAATCCAGCTTAATTTTTCATAAATTGCCGTCATAAGCCCGTGGGATTTAAGCTCGTTAATAAATCCTATTATTAGCCCTATGTTTACATGCACAACCCCTATTGCAAGGGCAATATACATCAAGGTAAACATCTCGTGCTCCCTGCTTATCACAGGGTGGATGAACTCGTAGCCGAAAAATTCCCCGTATAAAATCCCGAACAGCATTGACACAAAAGAGGCAAGCATCAAAATATTAAAGAAGCTTTTTGCTTTCATTTTCCTCTTCAAAAGCCAGAAAAACAGCAGGCTCGCAACGCCATAGCCCACATCACCAAGCATTATCCCGAAAAATATCGGAAAAGTTAGGAATATGAAAAATGTAGGGTCGATCTCCTTGTAGGTGGGCATGCTGTAAAGGTCAATAAAAAACTCAAAAGATTTTGCATACTTCGGGTTTTTGAGCTTGACAGGCGCATTGTCATGCGTCTTTGCAGGCTCAAAATGCACGAATATCCTGTTTTTAGCCGCCTTATTCAGCCTTTCTATGGAACTGTTTAACTGCCCGCTTGGAATCCATCCCTTAATGAGGAAGCTGCTCGGTGTTGATGCAAACTGCAAAGGCGCTTCTGCCTTTTCAAGCTGGATGCTCAAAAATTTGTCGGCAGCTGCCAAAAAGGCCTTATGCCCATTTGCCAGCTTTTCAACGCTGTTTTTAATCTCGGTCCTTTTCTTTTGGAGCCTTGCATTTTCCTCCCCTGTCCTCTTAAGATTGCTCATTGCAGCCCCCTTAAAGCCGCCTATATTGGAGAAATTCATCTGCGAAAAGCCGTTTTTATTCAATATGCTGCCCGCATCCTCCCTGTTTTTTGAGTCTATGAACAGTGCAATGAATTTTCTCTTCTCGCCGCTTTTAAAAAGCATGAAATTTTTCGTCGTTTTTGAAAGCTCCCCATTCATATGCTGGAAGTTCTTTTCATTTATATAGCCCGTAAAGCAAGCCAACGACTTGTAAGACGTGAAGTTTTCAAGCGGAATGTTCAAGCCCTTTAGGATTTCGAGCTCCTGCCTTACAGCCTCGTTTTTTGATATCAGCTCTTCTGTCTTTTTTAGCTCGTCATTGAGCGCGCCCAGTCCATTTCCGATTTTCCTGACATTGGATTCGATTTCAAGCAAGCCTTTCTTAAGCTCGAATTTGTTTTCTTCCCTCCTGATGTTCAGCGCTGCAGTCAATGCCCTGACTTTGACAAGTATTTCGGAGAGCCTGCCGGCGCTATCCAGCGGCTTGCCTATATCAGCCAGTTCATTTTTTGAATGCTCAACTATGTGGAGCACTTCCATATCATGCAGCTCTTTGATGACAGCCTCAAGCTCGCTGTTAGGACCTGTTATTATGACGCTGCTCATCTCATGCGGCTTAAGCATTTTGGACCATATCCTCGAATTTCTTCAGTATGAAGTCAACAGCCTTTCCGGTGTTTTTTTCTGACTTCAATTTTAGCTGCTTTGCAGCCATTTTGCCTTCGGCGGACTTCTCCTCGCCAATCAGCTTTGCCTTCTCCCTGAAATCCATTATTTTCTTTTCCTGCGCCTTTTTTATCTCTTCTTTTTTGGATGACAAAAGCTTTGAGGCATTTGCGGCTGCCTCGCGCAATAAGGATTCCTTTTCCCTGTTAGCCCTTTCTATAATTTCGTCTGCCCTTTTCTCAGCTTCCCTGATTTCTCCCAGGATTTCAGCTTCCCTTGAATCGCTTAAAGCTTCCATCTGTACACCAGTCTTGAAGTATTCTGCATAGCCTTAATAACAATGCCTAAATGTTATATGGAAAACATTTGTATATAGCCTATATAAAATAACTATTATAAATACTTTGTATTTTTTATTTGGGTTACGCTTTTCTACTGCCCTTTATGCGCTTTGTTATGGACTTCAGCCAATTTGCGCTTTATGCAAAATATTCGTCTATTTTTGTTATTGGAGTGGTAACCGGCAGGCTTTCAATGGCGATTCAGTATGCCCTGATGAAGCCCGGGCACAAGTAGCTATTTCTCCGTCTCTTTTGTTATTGCCCAGTCTGTGACAACCTCGGCAATCGTTGTCAATGAAAGCCTTATCCTTTCCTTGTCGTAGCTTTTTATGTCTTTTACCTCGAAGCCCCTGATTTTAGTTACTTTTTTTACAAACTGCAATGCAGCCTTATAGTTCAGGTTGCTTGTGTTTTCAATTATGCTTTGAAGCTGGTCCATGGTCTCCTGGACTAATGTCAAAAATTCCGTTTCCTTGCTGCTTATGCAGATAAGATGGTCAACCATCCTTTCCAGGTCTTTTGATATAAGCGAAATGTAATAAAGGTCGATTGTGTTTGCTTTTGTTGTCCTTTCAAAAGTGAGCGAGCTTATTATTGACTTGTCTATGAGCATCTTGCTCCTGTCAATCTCGTCTTCATACCTTTCAATCAGCTCTTTGTCATAGCTCTTCTGCATCACTATAACCATATTTTTTATTTTTTTTGCCATTGTCTTGAGCAATGACTCCGGGTCGCTTATGGAAATCGCACCGTTGCATGTTATCTGCTTTTTGTCGATCTCAACCGACTCAAGGCTTATCAGCCTTTTCTGGTTCAGCAGCTTTGTAAAGTCCATCTCCTTCTCGAAGTTAATCTCAAAAGAGCTTAGGGGATTGATGTAGCATGCAACAACAAGCTTGTGGATGATTTCCTGGTCGTCTTCTGATATGCTGAGCTTGAGGTGCTTGGGCTTCTTCTCTGTAATCTGCGGAGAAATCATCAGCGAGCCGTCGCTGCTTTGCTCAATGCTTACTTTTGACTTTGGGCCTATTCTGTGCTCCCTGCACCAGGAAGTCGGCAGGTAAAGGTAATGCATGTCGCCTGTCCTTTGTATGTTGCGTATTTCCATGTATATATACCAGCTATTTAGTAGGTATTTATAAAGTTTTTTATCAAGTGCGTTGGGAAGTACAGCAAATTCAATGACTTTCTGCCCTCTCGCTTCGGATAACTTTTTTCATACTGCGCTAGGCAGTACTACTCCAAGGGTTCCTCATAAGTACGAGGCAGCCGCTATAAGCGGAAACGCGCCGGGGAGGATTCGAATTCGGGATGAAAGAGCATGTACTCAATCATGCCCCCGGCCTAAAGGTTAGGAACCTTTCGCTCTATCCAAGCTGAGCTACCGGCGCATAGCAAATAAGAAAATATCTTGTTTTAAAAAGGTTGTTTTTGTTGTGGTTAGCCAGAAAGCTTTTTCACCATCTCCATCACTTTCCTGCCGTCAGCCCTGCCCCTGTACTTCGCCATTACCAAGCCCATATAAGCGCTCATGTTCAAGCCCGGCTTTTCGCCAATGATTTTCTTTATTTCTTTTTCCAGCTGCTCTTCTGAAACTGCTTCAAACTCTGATATTTTTACTTTTTCGCCTGACGCCTTTTTCTCCAGCAA
Source organism: Candidatus Woesearchaeota archaeon (assembly GCA_018303685.1). Taxonomy (GTDB): domain Archaea; phylum Nanobdellota; class Nanobdellia; order Woesearchaeales; family GW2011-AR4. The sequence continues at coordinate 1,128 of JAGVXS010000006.1, read as the reverse complement.
ATCTGTTATTGCTTCCTTGGCTATTTTACCGCCATAGTAGTAGGACAGCACCTCTTCAAAATCCTCAATGCTTAATTTTGCCTTTATTTCCTTTGGAGTGTTGGTTAAAGTGCGGATTATGGCATCAGTATCTTTGTGCTTGAACTTTTGCTTCAGGTACTCGAAATCGGCATTGTCCACCAAGCCTTTGGCTATTTCTTTTGGTATGTTGTACCTTTTTGCAAATTCATCTATTTTTTCCGTCAGCAATCTTGGAAGCTTTTTCCTCAGTTCATCTATGTGATTTTTATCGACTTTGACAGGGAGAACATCTGTTTCGGGATACAATCTTGCAGCGCCTGGCAACGGCCTCAAAAATGATGTCGTGAAGTCAGGCTCTGCCTTTCTGACCTCTTTCTCGAGATTATTACCATGTTTTACAGCTTCAAGCTGCCTCTTAACTTCATACTCAATCACTTTCGGAATGCTCCTCAAGTCCTGAAAACCCTTTATCTCTGTCCTTGCCCCATTATCAATTGAGATATTAACATCCTGCCTTATTGTGCCAAGCCCTCTTTTGACTCCTTCAATGCTTCTCAAAACCATTCCAATGTGGCTTGCAACCTCCTTTGCATGCTCAGGGCTTTTTATGCTGGAATCTGTCGCAATTTCTATCAAAGGAATTCCAAGCCTGTCAAGCCTGTACTTAACAAAATCCTTTCCTTCCCCCAGTTTCTGGGCTGCTTCCTCTTCCAGGCATATTGTCTGTATTTTTACCATTCCAAGAGAGCTCTCGACAAAGCCGCCCATAGCAACCAATGCAGTCCTTTGGAAGCCTGAAACATTGCTGCCGTCAATAACAGTCTTGCGCATGACTTGAATTTCATCAACAATTTTTGCGTTGAGAAGCAAGGCAACATTGATTGTTGTTTCTAATGCCTCCTTGTTAAGCTCGTGCGGCGGCTCTTCATCATATTCAACAAGGCAGGTATCTTCTGAATTGCTTTCGTAAAAAAATTTCTTTTTCTTTGACATCTCAAACTCTGCTGCGATGTCTATGTCACCAGTCTCGCCTGCAACAGCCCTTAATCTTCTTTCAACTTTTACATCAGGCTCTTTGTCAGAGTTCAGAGTAGGGCAGCTGCAGAA
>JAGVXS010000050.1 GCA_018303685.1 Candidatus Woesearchaeota archaeon | reverse complement strand
CCAAGCTCGTGAAGAAGGAATCCTGCGCCGACAGTCATGGCTGAAATGACAAATTTAAAATAAAAATCAGCCGAAAAAAGCGACGAGCCCCTCATGGCTATTGCAAACGCTATTGAAACTGCAATCCAGGCCTTCAGGAGGTCTTTCAGCTCCTTTTCAGAAGTGCTCACTCTCCAGAATTTTATGCTGTTTTGCATATCACAATCATGCTTCGACAAAAATCCTATGTTTTTCAGAGCCTTCCAGCTCCTGCAGGATCCTCTTGATAATGGTTTTTTCAGGATCGGGCATCAGCTTTACCCTATTTTTCAAATCTGAAAAATCCTCGAAAGGCTTATCGCGCCTTGCTTCTATTATCTGCCACATGTGCTTTTTCCCGAGCCCCGGCAGCAGCTCAAGCTGGTGCATCCTTGTGCTTAATGGCTGCGCCTTGTTGAAAAACTCCACAAACTTCTTCTCATTTTTTTTGATTATGTCACTTATCACAAAGTCTAGCTCGGATTTTGCGGTTGCTGTGAGCTTTGCAACGCTCATTTTGCCCACTATGTGATGTATCTTGTCCCTTTTGCCGTCGCCTATATACACTTCTTCAAAAGGCTGGAGATGGATGCCTTTCTTTGGCACGAGCTCCAGAAGCACAAAATGCTCCTTGCCTATGGCTTGGGCTATCGGAGTCTTCATGTACATCGGCCTTTCGTCGTAATGATAGCCGTTCGGGAGGAAATCGAGCACTATGGCTTTTTCCTCCTTTGTCCTTTCGGTTTTTTCGGGTTCCATTTTCAAGCCTCAAAGCCTTATTGCAGCAGTAAATTTATGCAGCTCTTTTTTAGCTGCATCATCTAATCTGAATTTTTTCATAGAGGCTGCCTTTTTCTGCATCAGCCCAAGCAGCTCTGATTTTTCCCTTATCAAATGTGCTATTTTCCTGTTTATAGCCATTTTTGCCGATTTCCTTTTTTTAAGCTCGCTTAAAATACCCCTTTCCTTATGGCGCATATGCTCAAAATACGACAAAAGGGCAAACACCCTTGCAGCCCAGTGCGTGAATGCCGGCTCTTTGAACAAAGCCATGCCAATGACCCTCGGCGGAGGCAGTTTTGCCTCGAGGTGCTCCAGAGCAGCAGATTCCTTTCCCAGCACAAATCCAAAGTCTTTGATTTCCACCTTCTGCTTTTTTAGGATTATGCTCCTTTTGCGCGAGTATTCATCCAGCAGCCTTTTGTCCAGCATTGCAGCGCCTTCTATCAGCTTATAGGCCGTGTATTCGAGCGCTTCAAGCTCGTTCCTTGCAAGGCTTCCCTGCTGCCTTAATCCGGCACTTTCCCTTTTTTTTATCGGGACATTCAAATCATCTAAAAGCGAAGTTTCAATATAATAATTTATGCCCCTCAGCCTGCCTGTTAGCTCCCTTATGGCTAAAATTCTCCTTTTCAGGGATTCAAGGCTCGCTTTGTTGAACTTGCCCTTGTCTATTGAAAATGCAGCAACAACCGCATTATGGAGCTTTTTAGCCAGCAGCTCCTTTTTCCTTTCAACTGATATGTCACGCCTCGACAGCAGTTTGTGGATTTTTTCAATTTTTGAATAGCCTTTATTGCTGAACCTTTTCACAAGCCTGTTCGATTCCTGCGCCAGCCTCCTGTTTAGGCTTAGATGCTGCTCGCTGGTTACCACTCCCATTTTTAGCAAACAGAAATATCTGTATTTATAAAGATTATGTATAATTCACTTCTTTTCCAAGAATTCGTTGACTGCATCAACAATCTTTTTCATTGAGTCATTGTTGATTGTTATTGTGTAGCCCTGCAGGAGCGACTTGAGCTCGTTTAGGGTAGTTGGGTTTATGTCAATTATCTTGTGGATATGCTGCTCCTTAAGCCTTGGTATATTAAGCTTCATCAGCTTGTCAAACAGCTCATCGGCATTTTTAAGCGTTGCAATCTGGCTTATGTGCTCTTCAGTCCTGTTTGCCCTGAAATTCAGCTCGCCGTCCCTTTTCTTTATTTTTTCGAGCTCTTTCTTCAGCTGGTACGTGTTGATTGGTGTGTCCGAAATTATCTGGGTTTCTGCCATTTCAAGCCCTCCTTAAGTGAACTGGATGCGCTATCAATGTTTTTTCCTTGCCAATGTCATTCATTGCCACCTCGTAGCACTTGCCTCTTTTGCCTTTTATTACGCCAGTTCTGCCAATGAACCTTGGATGGTACATCCCTTTCTGCACAGCTGGCTCGACATTAAGGTAAACCCTGTCGCCTGCGCTGAATGACTGAAGGTAGTTTGTAAAGCTTATCTTTCCCCTTCTTCTCTTCTCTTTCCTGAACTTGTATCTTGTTTTTCTCCTAAATCCGCCGATTCTTTTTACCATGGGTTTTCGGAACCAAGGGGGTTATAAAAAGGTATCGAAAAATGAAATTTTTCGGACCTCAGGAAATCAGTGGAATGTGAGCGAGTTCGCTTCGAACGAAGCTCACTCGCATGTCACTGATTTTCGATAGGTTTCTGTCTGATATTTATCAATTAAAAATTTTATTTACTACTCCATAGAATAGAAAGATTTATATATCTGCTAACTTACGGAAAATTGATTTAAAAATATTAAACTAAATAAGAAGGTGATTTTGATGGGATTTTTAAGCAAGCTGAAGGAGAAATTGGGAACTGGCTCTGGTTCTGAGATGTTTGAGGAAGCCGAACAGGGATATGTCGAGCTCGGAAGCGAGTCTGCGGCAGACACAAAGTCAAAGCTCATGGTGAGGCCGTTTATAATCGAGGAGTTTGAGCATATAAAGCCAATACTTGATGCATTGAGGGAGGGGCGTACAGTTGCACTAGTCAATATCAAGCCGCTGAAAGACAAGGACCTGGTTGAGCTGAAAAGGGCAGTCAACAAGCTCAAGAAAACCTGCGATGCCATTGAAGGCGATATAGCGGGATTTGGCGAGAACTGGATTGCAGCTGTGCCGAACTTTGCCCGTATATACAGGGGGCCGAAGCCTTCCAAGGAAGAGGGCAAGAAAGCAGAAAGCGTGGAAGTTGCTGAATACGAGGAATAGATTTTCTTTTTTATCCGATATTTTTTAAGTGTGGCCAAGCAATATGCTACAAAAAGTTGCAGATGCTGGAAAAGATAGATTATACTGGGATTAGAATTACTAGCTGATTCTTTATTAGGGCTTACAATGTATTTGAATTCAGGTGTTGGGAAGTACACTATCACAATTGTTGATTGGATGGGCAGATTGGCGCTTGTCATGCATGGATTTCCAACACCACCTCATGGTATGTTAAAAGAGAATATCGAATCTATAGTCGACATTTTCTGCGACAAGTATGGAAGGAATAAAAACAACAAACATTAAGATAAAATTCCGAAAACTATCAAAAACACAGGTTTTTGGAGTTCTTGAAATCTTCGATTCCGAAAACTATAAAAATAAACCCTTTTCTAAAGCTTTTATGCCTAAAGAAGAAAGCGCATCTGAAGGTGATTTCGAGCAGCAGCCATGCCCGCTGTGCCACGAAAAAACATTGATTCTGACAGAAAGGGAAACAGAAGTGCCCTACTTCGGCAAGATTTATCTTTTCTCCATGACATGCAGCAACTGCAAGTACCACAAGGCTGATGTTGAGGCAACAGAGCAAAAAGAGCCTGTAAAGTACGAGTTTGAGATTTCCAGCGAGGAAGATATGAAAGTGAGGGTTGTCAAGTCATCTGAGGCAACTGTCAAAATACCTCATGTCACAACAATAACTCCGGGACCTGCAGCACAGGGATACGTAACAAACATAGAGGGCATACTGAACAGGGTAAAATACCAGGTTGAATCGTTGAAAGAGACTGCAGAAGATGACGAAGACAGGCAGAAGGCAAAAAACCTTTTGAAGAAGCTGACAAGGATAACATGGGGGCAGGAAAAGCAGAAGATTATTATCGAGGACCCAAGCGGAAACTCTGCAATCATAAGCGACAAGGCGGTTAAAAGTCAGCTGAAGGTTAAGGCATAGAAATGGATTTTGTTCAATTTGATGTATTAAACAAAAATTTAAAAATGAGAGCGTCCTCTGAAAGCAAAGTTATGGAGGAAACCTGCTTGTGATTGTTGAATAGAAATGTGGGGCGGTTCAAATCATAAAAATCGGAATTATCGGCGGCTCTGGATTGGAAGATCCAAGAATATTGAAAGATGCAAAAGAAATAACCGCAACAACAAAATTTGGCAGCCCTTCCAGTACTTTGACGACGGGAAAAATAGGAAATGCCGATGTTGTCATCCTGTCAAGGCACGGCAAAAAGCATACAATAATGCCTAGCAACGTCAATTTCAGGGCTAACATCATGGCTTTGAAAGAGCACGGCTGCACCCATATAATTGCAACAACAGCATGCGGCTCATTGAGGGAGGAGATTAAGCCCGGGCATCTTGTCTTTTGCGACCAGTTCATCGACAGGACGACAAAAAGAGATTCAACTTTTTATGATTCCGGCAAAGTCTGCCACATTCCGATGGCAGAGCCATTCTGCGAAAAGTTAAGAAGCTTGCTTGCCGAGACTGCAAAAGAGATGAAACTGGAACATCACGATAAAGGCACTGTAATAACAATAGAGGGTCCAAGATTCTCGACAAAGGCAGAAAGCCACATGTACAGGCAGTGGAATGCTGATGTGATTAACATGAGCACTGTGCCAGAGGTTGTTTTGGCAAGAGAGGCTGGGATTTGCTATGCGATTGTTGCGATGTCGACAGATTATGATTGCTTTTTAGACGATAAACCTGCCGTTACTATAGATGAAGTTTTAAAAGTTATGAAGCAGAACTCCGAGAATGTTAAAAAACTTCTTATGCAAGTCATCCCTAAAATTGATTACATGGAGTGTAAATGTAAAGAGGACATTAAAACTTCTATCATAGGCGGTTAACAATTTTTGGTAAAAAGCTGTAATTTTGTCTTAACTTTTCATAATCATTAGGAACCCAACCAACTTCTATATCTTTTTTGATTTGGCAAGGCATTTTCATTCCATAAACCCAAGATCTATATGTTTCCCAATGCATATTAAATTCCTTAGCTGAACTTCTAAGACTTTTAGCATTTAATTTCCAGCACCTTAAAACCTGCCAATATTTCTCTTTGTCATGAGCTTTATCTTTTTTTAAATATTCTATAGCCTCTTCAAGTTTCTTATGCTTGTAACCTATAGAAAAATCTATTAAATCCTTATATTTCTGTAGATTTTCTAAGAGAGATATAATTAAGTGAGGGCAACCTACTTTTTTGATTAGTAGCCTACTCTGTATACCAATATCTAACAATAATTTTTGTAAAATTTGAAGAATTTTAACATCTAAAGACCGCCAAGAGTTCGTCAGGTCTGTAGCGTAGCGGAAGACCTGATGGTGAATTGGCGGACAAAACCAATAAAAAGACTCTTTCTGTAAGAATA
>JAGVXS010000068.1 GCA_018303685.1 Candidatus Woesearchaeota archaeon | reverse complement strand
TTTGATAGTAATGTTATTTTTTCATTTCCATCTTCGCTTGTTAGATAAAAAGGTAGTTGAGAAGGGCATTCAGTGCCTATAATGGCGGGATTGTACTTAATCCTTAATTCAGCCGGAGGATTGAATACAGCGCCAACAGGACCAAATTTATATAAGTCAGTTGCGCCTTGCTGGGCTTGCGCAATTGTCGGCTCCACAACCTCTATCGTGATCTCATCCGAGTTAACTTGGGCCCCTTTATGCACTTCTATAGTAACTATCTCGTCAGCAGACTGGAGGATTGTCTTCTCTTCCTTGACGATTTTCGCCTTAGTTATAAAATCTGCAACAATCTTAGATTTTCCACCGCCTAATCCCTCAAGTCCAATTTCAATCTTGTTGTTTTTGCTGTGAAAGCAGTTCATATAAGGGTAGTGATTTATGTTAAAGCTCCCGATTTCTGAAGAATGGATATCAGCATAGCCTATAAAGAACAGGTTTTTGCTTGTATTGCTGATTAGGCTGTCCCTGACAAGAGGATAATACGCTATTAATTTGCTTGAAAGCACTTGGTCTTTTTTGCCGATATCAACAAAGCACACCTCATTAAGATTCCGAGGGACAGGATAAAAAATCTTCTTGAAGGTTCCATACTCCCTACCAACGGACTTTGCGTCTGCCTCGAGTTTACTCTGAAACTGCAAAAGCTCTCCCTTGTCGATTATTTTCCTGCTGCCGCCCAAGTACCTGTAGCCCATGACAAGGATTACTCCTACAACCACAACAGTCAATGCATAAACAAAAGCCTCTGAACCAAGCTGGCCTCTTTTTGCCATGAGCGGAATTTGTCTGCTTAATTTAAATAACTTTCCACTACGGCACAGAAATATTTATATCAACATGCTGGTACTCAGCCCTGATGAAGAGAATAATACTCGACACAAATTTTTTGCTTATACCAATCCAGTTCAGGGTAGACATATTTTCAGAGCTTAGCAGGATATGTGATTTCAACTACAATCTATGCATTTTTGAGCAGACAATAAGCGAACTCAAAAATATCATTGAAAAGCAGTCAGGAAAAAGCAAAAAAGCCGCCCAATTTGCTCTGAAGCTTATAAAGCTTAAGAATATTGGAATAATCAAGTCAGGGCAAAAGGATACTGATTCATTGATTTTGGAAAATCTGGACAAAAACACAATAGTGGCGACACAGGACATTGAGCTTAAAAGGCAGCTGCTTGAAAAAGGCGCTTCTGTTATAATATTAAGGCAGAAGAAATACCTGCAACTGCTTGAAAGAAAGCTTTATAAATGAGGCTCTTATCCTAGAAAGCATTGACTAGTTGAAGTCATTTAATAATAAAAGGCAAAATGTTCTATAAAACTGAATTGAAAGACTATATCAGGGTGCCTCCTAACTTATTCAGCATGCCGCTGGAGGATGCTGTAATCAAGAGGATAAAAACAAAATACAGTGGCTTTATCTCAAAAGACCTGGGCATTGTCATAGATGTCGCGGGAGTCAAGGAAATAGGCGAAGGCGTAATAATAGCAGGGGACGGCGCTTCCTACTACAACGTCATGTTCGAGCTTTTGACTTTCAAGCCTGAGATGCAGGAAGTCGTGCTTGGCAGAATAAAGGACATTGCCGAATTTGGAGCTTTCATCAACATAGGGCCAATAGACGGCATGATTCACATAAGCCAGACTATGGATGATTTTGTGAGCTTCAGCAAGGACAAGTCACTCACAGGAAAGGAAACAAAAAGGGTTTTGAAGGTCAATGACTTATGCCGGGCAAGGATAATAGCAGTCTCGTTCAAGGACATGCTTAACCCCAAGCTTGGGCTTACAATGAGGCAGCAGGGCCTGGGGAGAATTGACTGGGTAAAAGAAGACATAGAGGAAAAAGCCCCGAAGAAAGATGAAAAAGATGGCAAAGAGAAGGAGCCCGGGGAAAAGAAGGAGCATAAAAAATAATCAAAACAAGGTGCTTTAATCATGAAAAAAAAAGTCTGCAAAAGATGCAAAATGCTTGTTGAGGGCAGCGAGTGCCCTGTCTGCAAGACAAACCAGTTTTCAACAAACTGGCAGGGGCGCCTGTACATAATTGACCCCAACAAGTCAATAATAGCCGAGAAAATAGGGCTTAAAGCCAAAGGCGAATATGCAATCAAGGTAAGGTAACTTCCATGCAGCTGAATGTCACAAGCAAAAAGGAAGAGCCGTTGCTTTCAAGGACAATGGTAAAGGCAACCTTGGATTTTGAAAAGGCAACGCCATCTTATAATGAGGTTACCTCTCTGCTTGCAACCCAGCTGAAAACTGACGAAAAATTGATTGCAATAAGGCATGTTTACAATTCATTCGGCGCAAGAAAAGCGGATGTTACAGCATACATCTACAATGACGAAGCCAAGAAGCAGCTAATTGAGCCGAATCTGAAAGAGAAAAAGGACAAGAAGGCGAAAGCAGCCAAAAAAGAATAAAAATGGCAAAGGAAGCCAAGAAAAAATTAAAAGGAAAGTGGAACTTGTACCAAAAGTCAGGCGACAAGCTTGAGAGAAAGAACAAAAGCTGCCCGAAGTGCGGCTCCGGGACATTCATGGCAAAGCATGCAAGCAGATGGACATGCGGCACTTGCCATATGACAGAATTTATTACTAACAAATAATCTTTTAAGAGATATCAAAATCCTATTCCTTCCCAAACTTCTGAAACACAAGCAAATCCTCTGTTGTTAATTTCTGCCTTTTCCTGATCTTCTCATTAACGGCATCCTCTTTCGACTTTAAGAATGATTCTTCCTCCTGCTTTCTTTTTTCCCTTTTGTCGAAGCTTATCTTATCCAATGCCGCCTTTACATCGTTCATTAATTTTAATTTTTCCTTCAGCTGGGAATTTATGTCGTTAAATTGCTTCTTCAAGTCAGAGAATTTCCTGAAAGCCTCTTCCTCATCAGCCTTGATTTTGCCTATTTCTGCGGAAATCTTCAAAATATCCTCGTGCAGCACCTGGCTCTGCTTTGCCTTTTCCTGTATTGACTTATGGGCTTCATTTGCCTCTTTTTTCATCTGCATGATTGAGTCAGAAGCGTCTTTAAGCTTTTTATTGGCATCATCAATGGCTTTAGAATCCTCATATAATTTTTTCAATTGCTTTATCTTTTTCATCAGCTCTTTTTCTTTTTCAAAAGAGCTTGTTTCGGTTTCAATCCTGAACTCCAGTTTTTCAATGTTCTGCTTTATCTTGGAGGGGGATTCTTTGATATCGAGAGATTTTGCAATGCCCAGCTTTTCTTTTTTCAGCCTGTCAAACGCCTTTAATTTGCTGTTTATATCATTGTTTATGGAGTCCCTTTTTGGCTTAAGCTCCCTGACTTCCTTCGTCAAGGAGTCCCTTTTTGATTTGCTGTCCTTTATCTTTTGTATTGAATCCCTTATCTTCTTTGAGAATTCTTCCTTTTTTTCAAACCAGGATTCTTTTTCTTTATCGAGTTCGTTAAGGGCATTCCTTAATTTAGATACCTCTATCCTGTGCCTGTTAAGTTCCTCAACTAGCTCTTTCGGGCTTTGCTGCAATGTCATGAATTTGATCTGTAAATTTCAGCATTTACTTAGCCGAATAAAGCTCCCAAGCCGGCTGCTGCAGCTTCCTCTGATTTCTTCTCTTCAGCTGCCTTCTTTGCATGGTCTGCCTTTGCGTCATGCTTTGCCTCATGGCTGCCAGCTGCCGCCGGAGCCGCTGCTACTGCAACAGGCATTGCCGCTTTTTCTATTGCCTCTTCTATGTTGACCCCTTCCAAGGCTGCAACCAATGCTTTGGCCCTTGCATCGTCCACTTTCACATGGGCTGCCTCGAGCACTTTCTTTACCGATGCTTCTTCTATCTTCTGCCCCGCCTTGTGAAGCAACATAGCTGCGTACACATATTCCATTTTAATTCCTCCTTAGTCTTGTTTTTTATCCTGTTCCTCTATGGCTTTTTTATGAATGTCATGGTAGATTTTCTCAAATTCCTTCGCTTCTTTCTGCTTCTCCCTCATTTTTATATTGGCTTCAAGCTCCTCTCTTGTTGGAACTTTAATTTCTGTTGATTCGTGCTTTTGCTCTGTAATTTCTTTTTTTTCTGGTAGCTGTTTATGCTTTTCTTCTTTGCGCTCTGTTTGAATTTCGTGCTTAGTTTCAACAACTTCTATGTTTGCAGCAGTTTTCAGGCTGAGCATTTGCTGCTGAGCTTTGCCGAGCAGGAAATCAATGATTCCTTTATCAAAAATATTCTGCGCAATTCCAATGGCCTTTGCATCATTGTAGGCTTTTCCGATTAACAGGTTTATCGTGCTTTTTGTCGGATAGCTTATGTAAGTTGCAAGGTTGAATGCCCATCTTGAAGCATTTGCCAGCCTGCTTTTGTACTCTGACTCGTCAACCGATAGGACGTCTCTTGTGTATACCAATCCATTTTCAAAAACAGCCACCAAGTCCAAACCGACTTCCATCGGCTGTATGCCCAGCCTTATCAAAATCTCTGCAACCTTTGGCTTTATCTTTTCCCCTGATTTTACAACAACAACATCTTCTTTTATAGCAACCTTGCCTCCTTCGACTCCTGATTTTATGCCTGCCATTGCAAGCTCGCCGATAATCGGGCCCGGAGCGAATGATGTTGCCCCTTTGCTGACAACAATATCCCTGGGAGCAGTCTGCCCTGCCTTTGCAGGAGCTGGAGATTTGCTTTTCTGCAGGGTTTTGCTTAATTTGAACGGGTTTTCCTTTGTGAATATCAGGGCAGGCATTCCTCCAAGATGGGCTTCAAGGGTTTCAATACCCTTCTTTTTCGCCTTTGCGGCTTCAAAAGCAAGCTTAATGAGCCTTCTTTTTGTCATTGTCATGACGAATTTGCCCCTTAATTGGGCTCTCATGGTCTGCAACTGCGGGGCAGGAAGGTTTTCCATGTTGACGACTGCAATTATGGGATACTCGCTGATGAGATTTATCAGGTTGCCTACAATTTCCTTTTTGTATTCTGCAACATGCGCCTGCACTTTGGATTTAAGTTCTTGTTCCATTTTAGTTTTTTATTTTGCTTCTTTTATTACCTCAATTTTTTCCCCGACTTTGACAGGCTTTCCCATTGTGAGCTTTATGTAAATGTCCCTTATGTTGTGCTTTTCATTCGGCAAAACCTGCAATAATGAGCTGTAGACAGTCAGGGCATTTTCAGCTATGTCATTCGGGTTCATGTCTTCTGTGCCAATTGCGCATTGGATTAAAGGGGCGCTTTTTGTGGTGGCCCTTACAGTGCGCTGCAACTTTTCATACAACGGCTTTAGGTTGGCGTTTGGAGCGACAACTGCCCCGCTTTTCGGATTTGGCATCTTGCCCCTTGGGCCAAGCACCCTTCCGAATGCTGTTGCAACTTTTGGCATTATGTTTGCCTGGGCTATGAAGAAATCAAAGCTGTTTGCGAGCTTTTTCACTTCCTTTTTGTCCTTGTATTTTTCAAAATTGTCCGACATGATTGCAGAATCGCATACATTCTTTGCCTGGGTTTCAAGTTCCGCCGCAACCAGGGCGCATACCTTTACTTTCTTGCCCCTTGCATGCGGCAGTGTGATGAAAGTGTCTACCTGGTGCTCCTGCTTCTTAACATCTAATCCTTTTAGGTTTATGATTAAG
>JAGVXS010000067.1 GCA_018303685.1 Candidatus Woesearchaeota archaeon | reverse complement strand
TGAGTGGCTGAAACAGGCTAAGTGAAAATGAAGTTTATAACTGCGGAAGAACTTGCCAAAAGCGGGAAAAATGGCTTATTGATGCTTGACATCAGGGATGACAGCAAATTCAGCGCAAGCACTGTCCCAGGGAGCATAAACATCGATGTCTATTCTGACATAAAACAGGGAAATTATGAAAAGGCAAGGCAGAAGCTAAGCGCGCTTCCAAAAGACAAGGAAATAATAACGATATGCAATGCCGGAATAACAGCGCAGCCGGCATCCTTGATCCTTGAGTCAATGGGCTACAGGACAAAAGTGCTTGAAAACGGAATGATTGGGTGGAATGAGCTAAATCTGCAGTTTAGGCAAAAAGATGTTTCTTGAATAATTAAACATTTAAATATAAGTATAAAACTATCATAAAAATAAAATGGAATTATCTAAAAATTACAATGCTCACGAATCAGAGCCAAAATGGCTAGAGTTCTGGGAGAAGGAAAAAGTTTACGCTTTTAATCCAGAAAGCAAGGTAGAGATTTATTCAATTGACACGCCGCCCCCTACAGTAAGCGGCAAGATGCATCTTGGGCATTCTTTCTCTTATTCGCAGCAGGATTTTGTTGTTCGCTTTCAGAGAATGCTCGGAAAAAATGTGTTTTATCCTTTTGGCACAGATGACAATGGGCTTGCAACAGAGAGAATGATAGAGAAAATGAAGAATGTTAAAGGGCAGTTCATGAAAAGAAAGGAATTTGTTGACTTGTGCCTGAAGACATTGGAAGAAATAAGGCCTGATTTTGTCTATGACTGGAAAAGAATCGGAGTAAGCGCCGATTATAATGTTTTTTATACAACAATTAACGAGCACTGCCAAAAGGTTTCGCAAAAGTCATTTATCGGGCTTCACAAGATGGGCAGGATTTACAGGAAATTTGCGCCTTCAATGGCTTGCCCGAGCTGCGCCACTGCAATTGCCCAAGTTGAACTCAAAGATTTGGAAAGGACATCCGTTCTTTATTATATTAAGGCTAAAGTCAGCAACGACAAGGAGATTGTTTTTGCAACCACAAGGCCTGAGCTTATGATGGCATGCATTGCAATAAGCGTTCATCCTGATGACAAAAGGTTCAAGCACATGATTGGAAAAACTGCAACAATTCCGGTAAGCGATGAGAAAGTTCCAATAATTGCCGATGATATGACAAAAATGGAATTCGGCACGGGCGCTGTTTACTGGTGTCCTTATGGGGATATGAGCGATATAGAGTTTGTTGCAAAGCACCCTGACTTAAAAGTCAAGCACATAATGGACAGGGATGGGCGCTTGAATGATAAAGCCGGAAAATACAAAGGGCTGACGAGCGAAGAGGCAAGAAAGGCTGTTGTCAATGACTGGAAAAAAGCAGCTGCAGTTTTAAAAGAAGAGCAAATTCCCCAAGTTGTAAACACTCATGAAAGATGCGGAACTGTAATTGAGTTTGTTGCAATGGACCAATGGTTCATAAAGTATCTTGACCTGAAAGATGATTTCATAAAATACGGCAGGAAAATAAAATGGTACCCTGAGCATATGAAGGCAAGGTACGAGAACTGGATTCAGGGCTTGAAATGGGACTGGAACATATCAAGGCAGAGGCATTTCGGTATTCCTATTCCGGTTTGGTACTGCAAGAAGTGCAGCAAGATTGTTGTTGCTGACGAAAAGCAGCTGCCTGTCGACCCTTTAGTTGACAAGCCGTTGCACAAGTGCAAATGCGGCTCAAACGAGTTTATTGGCGAAAAAGATGTGCTGGATACATGGGCAACGTCATCATTAACCCCAGACATTGCAATTGAATTATTTGAAGACAAAAAACTGCAAAAATCATTGCACCCAATGAGCTTGCGCCCGCAGGCTCACGACATAATCACTTTCTGGCTTTTCAACACTGTTGTAAAAAGCTATTTTCACCATAAAAGCATTCCATGGCACAATGTCATGATTTCAGGCTGGGCTTTGGACCCAAAAGGAAAGAAGATGAGCAAGAGCAAGGGCAATATCATTGACCCAAGGGAAATGATTAAGAAGTACTCTGCAGACTCGCTGAGATTCTGGGCGGCAGGCTCAAGGCTTGGTGATGATTTGCCGTTTCAGGAAAAAGACCTGGTGACGGGGCAGAAGTTCACTACAAAAATATGGAATGCCTCAAAGTTTGCCTTCATGCACCTTGCAGACTACAAAGGAGAACGCCCAAGCAAGACAGAGATGATGGACAGGTGGATTCTGTCAAAGCTCAGTAAAGTTGTGAAGGAAAGCACTAAAAACTTCATGAACTATGAGTACTCGCATACAAAGCTTGCAACAGAAACATTTTTCTGGCATACGTTTTGCGACAATTATCTTGAAATAATAAAGGACAGGATTTACAATGCAGAAAAAAGAGGCTCGGATGCAAGATTGTCCGCGCAATACGGGTTATACAATGCTTTATTGGCGATCATAAAATTAATGGCTCCCATAATGCCATTCATAACAGAAGAATTGTACCAGCTTTACTACAAGAAGCACGAAAAAACCAAGAGCATTCATTTGGCAAAATGGCCTGACGTTAACATGGCTGATGAGCATGCAGAAAGAATCGGGGACTTTGTTGTTGAAGTCATAGAGTTTGCAAGAAAAAAGAAATCAGAAAAGCAGCTTTCATTGAAAACTCCAATAAAAAAACTCACAATAAAGGCGAAGATAGAAGAAATTGACTTTGACGAGGTTGAGGCGGATATAAAGGCAGCCACAAATGCAGAGCTTATTGTTTTCGAGCCTACAAGGGGGAAAGCTCCTAAAAAAGATGTTGAGGTTGAAGTAGAATTTTAATCTTAATCAAGTTTTTTCCACCTAACCCCTTCCTTCGTATCTTCAAGAATTATTCCTTTTTCTTTTAACTGCTGCCTTATTTTGTCTGCTTTCTCGTAATTTTTTTCCTTTCTTGCCTTTTCCCTCTCGTCAATAAGTTTTTTCAATTCTGGATTTAGCTTTTCCTCTTTTTCTTCGAGAATTCCAAGCACTTTGTCAAAACCTTCCATCAAACTCATGATTTTTTTTGCATCACCCTTACCAATTTTGTCTTCCATCACCAATGTATTGATTTCTTTGACAAATTCAAAAACATGGCTTAATGCAATGCTAATATTCAAGTCGTCGTCCATTGCTTCTTCAAACTGATTTTTTGTTTTCTTGACTAATTTTTCAATTTTCTTGCTTTTGGCATTGCTTTTTATTTCCTTCAATCTAATCATGAAATCTTTCAATCTCTGGATGGAATTTTCTGCTGCCTTAATAGCTTCTTCTGTAAAGTTTAATTGAGTCCGATAATGAACGGAAAGCAGGAGATACCTTATTGCCTTTGGATTGTATCCTTTTTGGAGCAAGTCCCTCAAAGTATAAAAATTTCCCAATGACTTGGACATCTTGTGCCCTTCAACAAGCAAATGCTCGTTGTGGAACCAGTAATTCACGAATTTCTTGCCTGTAAAAGCCTCGCTCTGCGCAATTTCATTTTCATGATGGGGAAAAACCAAGTCAACCCCGCCTGCGTGAATATCAAAATGACTGCCAAGGTATTTCATCGACATTGCAGAGCATTCAATATGCCAGCCTGGGCGCCCTTTTCCTATTTCAGTTTTCCAAAATACATTGCCGTCTTCGGCATTGTAGGATTTCCACAGCGCAAAATCCCTTGCTTCATCTTTTTCATAAGAATCCAGCTTTACCCTTGCGCCTTCTTTCAAAGCTCTTATTTTTGCGTGCGACAGCTTTCCATAACTCATGAATTTTGAAATATCAAAGTAAACACTTCCGTCCTCGCTTTTATAGGCAACATTATTTTTTAATAATTTTTTAATTATAACAACCATCCCTTTTATATGCTCTGTAGCCTTTGGAAAAATGTCTGCTTTGTCAATGCTCAATGATTCAATGTCCTCAAAGAACGCTTTTTCGTATTTTTTTGTATAATCCTTTAAAGAAACTTTTTCACAGTTCGCGCCTTTTATTGTCTTGTCATCAACATCCGTTATATTCATGACGTGCTTTACATTGAAGCCTTTGTATTTTAGATAGCGCTTTAGAATATCACTACAGACATAAGCCCTGAAGTTGCCGATATGAGCAAAGTCATAGACGGTTGGCCCGCAAGTGTAGAGTTTGGCGATTTTGTCTTTTATCGGCTTGAAAGGCTCTTTTTTTCTGGTTAGAGTATTATAAAGCTTTAGCGGCATTTTATTAGAAGTTACATTGTTTGTTTTTAATTGTTTTTATTTTGAAATAAATAGAGCGAGGGAAGGGATTTTCGCCAAATTTTGTTGAGCTCGAACCCTTGATTAAGCGGGCTTGGCGCAGGCATTTCATCATCTTGCGACTCAAATTGCTGCTTTGCAGCCGCTCGCCTTAGCCGCTTGGCTACCCTCGCTTAAAAGTGAAACTATCTGATGAGAACTAGCAACAATAACATCTATAATAATCTTGCCTAATCATGAAATGGCTGTCAATCCAGTGGATACTTAAATGTTTATATCCCATTTTCACTTATACTTCGATTCTTCGCTTCTGTTGTTGAAGTCTACTGCCTTCAGATTTTGAAGAAACTCCTCAAAATCTTCCCTTTCCGCATTGCTTAGTTTAGTCTTTTGTACCAATTTTAACACCTCCAATCTTGTTTTAGAAAATTAAGGTTAAAATTGGCAATCAGCACATCACAGCTGTTGTAGCTGTTGTGTGGATAGTCCTAATTAGACTTAGAATACTCACTTCCATCCACTTAATGCCATTTGCCATAATGGAGATTCCTATAACGAGGTTATATTTAAAGCTTTTGTTTTTACATTATATATTTTATATAAAATTTTGCATAGTTTCGGGCAATCAGATGCTTATGCTTGCGGCACAAAAGATTTATTAAGGGATGTTAAAGATAAGCAAATAGCAGGAAAAAAGATGGTGGACAAAAAAACCCAGGTTGCATTGTTTCTCATATTTGGGCTGGTGCTGCTGATAGCTGTTTTTTTCATCAGCTATGTAACCCTCAACAAGGCAAAGGCCGAAGCTGAAACAGGAAGCGAAATTGTCAATGTCGCTGATGCGCCCTCTTCGTTGCTGCCTGCCAAGCTGAACATTGATTTCTGCGTGAGTGAAACAGCCAAAGACGCCGTTGTTTACGCAGGATTGTACGGAGGTTACTACAAGGTGCCTGAGCCAAAGCTAACCTATTTCTATGACGAGGTGCCTTACTATGCCTATCAAAGCAGGAATACAATGCCTTCAAGAAGCGCTGTTGAGATGCAGATATCAGACTATGTCGCGGAGCAGCTGCCGCAATGCATTGAGTGGCTTCAGGACTTTCAAGGAGCAAGGATTGAAGGAAGTGCCATCTCTGTCAAATCAACCATAGGCACTGAAAGCGTTTTAGTTGACATTGATTACCCAATTACAATCTCAAAAGAAGGCACACAAACGCAAATTCCTGATTTCAGGGCAGAGGTGCCTGTCAGGCTAGACACAATATACAGCATAGCTTCAAACATAACAGAAGGCAAAATAAGGAACAATGGAGCCTTGTGCATAGACTGCCTCATTGACTTAGCCTCGGAAAACAATGTCTTTATTGATGTTGTTTCAGAGAAAGACGCCATGATTTTCACGATTTTTGACAATGCAACTAAAGTAGACGGAGATGACTACATTTTCAGCTTTGCGATGGAAAAAT
>JAGVXS010000065.1 GCA_018303685.1 Candidatus Woesearchaeota archaeon | reverse complement strand
ATATTTTATTATTACGGGCAGCAATGAAAAAGCAACCATTGCATGCATACTTGGAAAAGAATAAACAAGTATGTTGATGAGCGGGTAAGTAAGCGGCTTTATTTGATAGACTAATGCTTCCAATGGCCTCTGCCTTAGCACAATTAACTTGATTATGAATGCTAAAATAACCGAAATTAAAAAAGTGAGCCATAGCAAATATACCGACTTCTTTTTGTTCCTGTAAAATATAATTGATGGCATTACCACCATTGCTAATATAACCAAATTAAAATTAGTTATCAAGCCAAAAACAACATCCAATAACGGGAATCTTAAGCCCGTAAAAAGTAAGTTAACTTGGTTATCAAGCTTGTAGGATATAATAAAAAGCAGAGTGCCGATAATCAGCAGCCAAATCCTGTTTATATTCTTCATGTTGCGTCTTTTTCCACAATCTTATTTTGGATTGCCTTATTGGGCCATATTTTGCAGTTTTTAACAGTGACATTTTTCAATTCAGCATTATCGGCCACCACAGAATTCAATATTCTGCCGCTTAAATGCACGTTTTCGCCTATTATGGAGTCCTCGACAACAGAGCCTTTGTCAATGATTGCACCGTCCATGACAATCGAATTCCTGACATTACCTTCAATAATGCAGCCATTGCCTATGCTTGAGTTCCTGGCAATGCCGCTTATTCTTGCATTATCCCAGATAGAATTCTTGTTTTTTCTTAAAGCCTTGTCCGCTTTCAGCAGGTCAGAAGGGCAACCGACAGGAATCCAGCCGCTTGATTTTACGCAAAACACCTTATCATGCTTAGCCAACTGCTTTATTGCATCAGTAAGCTCGTATTCATTCCTTTTCGATTTTCTTAATTTTTTTAATAAAACGAAAACACTCTTGTCTAGTTTATACAGCCCCGTATTAACCAAGTCCGAGACAAACCTTTGTGGCTTCTCTATAAGCCCTGTAAGCAGGCTGTTTTTCTGTATTATGATTCCAAATGATTTTGGGTTTTTTAGTCTTGCAGTTAGGATTGAATATCTGTTCCTTGCAACATTTTTGAAATCACGGTTTGAGTAGATGTCATCGCCGTGCAAAGAAATAAAACTCCCTTTGATGTGCTTTTCAGCCATTAAAAGCGCATTTCCGGTGCCTAGCTGGGCTTTCTGCTCGATGTACCTTATCTTTATGCCTTTATATTTTTTCCCTATATACTTTTTTATCATATCTTTTTTGTAGCCTACAACAATAACAGCCTCGTTTGCAATTCCGTCCAAATTGTCAAGATTGTGCTCAAGCAATGTCTTGTTTGCAGCCTTGAGCAGCGGCTTTGGCCTTGTGAGTGTCAATGGATAGGTTCTTGTTGATTTCCCTGCCGCCAGTATTACCGCCTGCATTTTAGACAACTTCAAGCCTTATTGAGCTGCATCTTTCCCTGGCAAACTCATTTTTCACCAGCTTTTTCATCAAATCTTCCGGTTTTGTGAACTCTCTCAGCCCAACGGCAAAGATTTTGCCGTTTTTTACAAATGTTTTTTTATGCAATTTTTTAAAGCGCCCTGCATGCTCCTTTATTTTTAGCGGGGGGCCTTCAACTTGGACAGTCCTTGACAGCGGCTTTTTATCAAGCAGAAAATACATAATTGCATCGTTCTTTTTCTCCCATTCCCAGTCGCTTCTTATTATCCTGAAGCCGTGCTTTTTCATGCCCGCCAACAAAAACTCGTAGATTTTCAGCAGTTTGCTCCCTACAACATCAATCTTCCCGCCTAATGGCGTTGCTTTTGCCCTTATTAGAATATTGCCGCCTGATCTTTCCTTTAAGAACCCCATGTCCATATTTTTCCTGCCAAAAAACTCTTTTGAAGGGCTTTTCAAAAACTTTTTTGCAGCATTTTTGAACACATCAAACTTCTCGATGCTTAAGGCAGCTGCCGCATTCCTGTCTTTTTGCACAGGGTCTATGACAACCAATGGCGACACAAGCTTTGAGGTATTGACCAGCTTGAACACATCTTTGCCCTTGTAATATCTCCCAGCATCAATCACAACCTTGTCCTGCCATTTTGCTGCATTTCTTACCAAATTCAAAAAAGAGCCGTAGTAAACTGCCAGTATCTCGCATACATACCCTGAAAAACCCCTTATGTAGCTTTCCGCACCATAGACATTCTGCGCCTGGCAGAACTGCTTTGTCAATTTTATCTCATTAACCTTTTTTTTGTGCTTTAAAACCCATTTTGAATGGAGAGGGCTTACATCAGTTATGTTTTTTGCCTGCTCTGCCTTCCGTATTTTAAGTATTGGCACTATCTCAAATGTAAAATCGCCCTGCTTTATCTGAAAGTAGTCTCTTGAGCCATGCAGCCTTATTATTTTTTTGAATTTTTTTCTTAATATTTTTTCCAGAATATCTGACAATTTGTCGCTTTTGTCCTTGTATTTTTTATAATCAAACAACACAAATATGTCTGCATCAAAAGTCCTGAGCCAGGTTCCTTTTGCGCCGGAGCCGCCAAGAATTGCCTTGATGTGCTTTTGCCCCTTGTTTACCTTTTTGATTATAACACTCAGCTTTTCAAATATGTCTTTCTCGTAGTCCTTGTCCGGCTGTATGTCCCCCAGCACTTCGTCAAGAATCTGCCTGATTTTCATATGTCTAAAATATACCATTGTTCTATAATAAATATATATAGCTACAATGTAGTTATTTATTAAGGTATATTTTTGAGCATGCTCAAAAACCACCGAAACAATACAAACTACATCAAGTTTATGCTTTATACCACCTACCTACAAGAGGTGGTTTTTGACAGATAGAAATCAACTTTGATGGCTATAAAAAAGTTTGTTTTTTATTTGCCGTTGTCTCCAGCCACCTTAACAGCGCTGACAACCTTGTCATTTTCTTCCAGCTTCATTATCTTTACACCCTGGGTGTTCCTTCCGATAACGGAAATATCAGTTGATGGAACCCTTATTATAATGCCGTTTCTGCTTATGAAGATAATATCATCATTGTCTGTTACAGGGCAGATTGCAACAACTTTGCCATTTCTTTCGCTGCATTGGATGTTTATGACTCCCGAGCCGCCCCTGCTGATGAGCCTGTACTCAGAAATCGGGGTTCTTTTTCCATAGCCGTTTTCTGTCACGCTGAGCAATGACTTCTCATCAGATGCAACTTCCATTCCTATGACTTCGTCATTGTCTTTTAACGAAATGCCCCTTACACCCTGCGCAGAGCGTCCTGTCGGCCTTACATCCCTTTCCTCGAACCTTACAGCCAGCCCATTTTTGGTTGCAAGGATAATCTGCTGGCTGCCGTCAGTCAATTCAACATTTATCAGCTCATCGCCCTCTTCAAGTGTTATGGCAACAATTCCATGCCTTCTTGGATTGCTGTAAGCCATCAGCTCTGTTTTCTTGACAGTTCCTTTCCTTGTTGCCATCACAAGATAATGCGCATTGTCGAAGGTCCTTACAGGCACAAAGGCTGTGACTGTTTCATTGTTTCCAAGCTCAAGGAGATTTACAATTGCCTTGCCCCTTGCCTGCCTGCCCGCCTCCGGCAGGCTGTAGACTTTAAGCCAGTAAACTTTGCCCCTGTTTGTAAAGAATAATATATAGGAATGCGTGCTTGCAATGAAAATGTCCTTTACAATGTCCTCTTCTTTTGTTGTAGTTGCAATAACTCCCTTGCCGCCCCTGTGCTGCAGCTTGTATGTCTGCAAAGGCAGCCTTTTTATGTAGCCGGAATTTGTTATCGTTATTGCCATCTCCTCGTCTTTTATCAGGTCTTCAGTTTCAATATCTGCACTTTCAACCTCTATAATCTGTGTTCTCCTTTTATCGCTGTATTTCTCTTTTAATTCAGAAAGCTCTTTCTTTATTATATCAAGTATTTTCTGCGGATTCGAAAGTATCAGCTCTAATTCTTCAATCAGTTTCAGCAGGCCTGCATGCTCCTGCTTTATCTTTTCCTGCTCCAGAGACGTCAACCTTTGCAGGCGCATTTCCAGGATTGCAACCGCCTGCTCATTTGTCAGGTTAAAGTTAGATGTTAATGCTTCTCTCGCAGTTTCTACCGACTTGCTGTCCTTAATCAGCTTAATCACATTGTTTATGTTTGCCAGTGCTATAATCAGGCCTTCAAGAATATGGGCTCTTGTCTGCGCCTTGTTCAGGTCAAACAAAGTTCTTTTCCTGACAACTTCCTTTCTGTGCTCTATGTAATAATGGACTAATTGCTTTATGTTAAGTATCTTGGGTTCGTTGTTGACAAGGGCGAGCATTATGATGCCAAAAGTCGTCTGCATCCTTGTATGCTGGAATAGCTGGTTAAGCACAACATTTGAATCAGCGTCCTTTCTTAATTCAATTACAATTCTTATGCCGTGCCTGTCGCTTTCATCCCTCAAGTCCGCAATTCCCACAATCTTCTTGTCCCTTACAAGATCAGCCGCTTCCTCCAAAAGCTCTGACTTGTTGACCATGAATGGTATTTCATTTACAATAATGACAGGCTTGTTCTTGTCGTGCTCAATGCTTGTTTTCGCCCTTACAAGTATTTTTCCTCTTCCGGTTGAGTACGCCTCTTTTATGCCTGCTCTGCCGCAGATTAAAGCGCCTGTCGGAAAATCCGGGCCCTGAATGGCTTGCATCAGCTCTTCAATGCTTATGTTGGGATTGTCTATCTGCATTACGGCAGCGTCAATAATCTCGCCGATATTATGGGGGGGGATATTTGTTGCCATCCCGACTGCAATGCCGGAGCTTCCGTTAATCAATAAGTTTGGGAGCTTTGAGGGCAATACAACAGGCTCTGTTGTGCTGCTGTCAAAATTAGGGATGAACCTTACAGTTTTCTTGTCAATGTCATCGAGCATCTCCTCTGCAAGTTTTGTTAACCTGCATTCTGTGTATCTCATAGCAGCAGGCGCATCGCCATCAACAGAGCCGAAATTTCCCTGCCCGTCAACAAGCATGTATCGCATTGAGAAGTCTTGGGCTAGTCTGACAAGAGTGTCGTAAAAGCGGATTTTTTGAATGGCTTATCATGAGTTAGCCCTATCTCCCACATTGTGTATAAAACGCGCCTGTGCACAGGCTTTAAGCCGTCTCTGACATCAGGCAAAGCCCTTCCGACAATTACTGACATAGAATAATCAAGATAGCTCTGCTTCATCTCATCCTGGATGACCCTTGGCACTATTTTAGTGCCTAATTTCTGACTTGTTTCTTCTGCCATTTTCAAAGAACTTGAAAGTTGATTTATCGTCTATAAAATGGTATATTTTACGCTTTATAAGGGTTATGTTTTTGTATTAATTTCTATATAGAAATTTTCAATATGGGAAGGAAGTAAATTTATCTTTGAATTTTCTTTACAACAGCCTTGTTAACACTTATCGAGAACCCGCAATAAACACATTTCTTTCTTTTTCCACTTAAGTAAATGTCTTTGCTCTGGTACTTCATCCTGTTCTTGCATTTTGGGCATTGGAGAAGGAACATTTTTGTTTGGAATTTTATTTTTTATCAATCTTTGTCTGAATTAAAAATTATTTTATTGATTTTCTTCTTTATTTTCCTGCTTTACGCCAAGCATCTCCTGCACTTTTTCCTCTGCTTTTGCCTCCATCTCTGGAGTTGTTTTGATTCCTTGGCTTTTATTTCCTTGCTTTTTTGTTCGTTTTTGGGTTTTTTCTGATTCAAATATTTGGCTTGGTTTTTCAGCTGCCGCTGTCTGCATATGTTCACTATCCTGTTTTATTTCCTTTTTTGGCGCTGTTTTTTGCGCTTCATCTTCAATCACTTCCATCTCGCCTATTTTCTCCTTTTCAACAACTAAATTGCCTTCCTGCTCGAATTCCTCTGTAATAATTTCTTTTGGCTTTGCTTCATAAGTCTCCAGCGGAACCTCAAATTCTTCTTGTGACTCATCAAGAGACTCTATCTCCTTCCTAATCTTCTCGTCCTCTTTTTTTAGCTCCTCTGCTTTTCTGTGTTGCTCTTCTCTGATATTTTCAACCTCGATTTCTTTTTCCTTTATAGCCTTTGCAATGCTGTCAAAGTCCTTGAACTCCTCTTTCAGCTTTTCCTCTGTCAAGTCAAAATACCTGAAGAATTTTTCAGTGAGCTTTATCAGATTGGTTCTGGAGTGCTTCTGCCTTGATATGTAGCCTGACTTTTCAAGCTCGGCAAGATGGTCATAAGCCTTGTTTGTCCTGAGCTTAATCAAGTCTGACTGCAGGATTGGGTATTTGAATGCTATGATGGCAAGAGTCTCGAGCACGCTTCTTGTAAGCTCTGTTTCTGTAACAATCTTCCTTACTATTGATATGAGGTGGTCCCTTACTGTTAATTTCCAGAAATCGCCTTCCTCGACAAGCATCAAGGATGACTGCTTTTCATCATACTCTCTTTGCAACTCTTTTAAAGCCGCAAGGGCATCCTCTTTTTTTGCCCTGCAAAGCCTGCTTATATCATCAAGGCTTATCCTGTGCCCTGTTGAAAACAATACAGCCTCAACCTTGCTTTTCACGCTTGCTTTTTTAAGCTCTGCCATCATGCCAAGCTGTATACATCATTCTCTTTTTTAATTTTGTTCTCTTTAACGAGCTTTTCAACAAAAATTTCAAGCTCTTTTTTGTCAACTCCCGTCACTTGCGAAAGCTGTTCCAAGGAAAGCCTGCTTACTTTCAGGCATATCATAACGGCATTATGAAGAACTGCATTCATGTTGAGCTTAATGAAGTCATTTTCCGCCTTCATCTGCTTTACAACCATGTCAACATTGTGAAGCCTTGCCTGCAAATCATTTAGAAAGTTGGACAGCTCAGGGTTTGTCATGACCAAATGCTCCGGCTTAACAACCTCTATTGAGGAAGGCATGTACTCAAAGCAGAAGCTTATGAGCTTTTTCGTGCCCTTTACAATCAAGTCGAGCTCAACAAACTTGCTCCAGAGCTTGCCCTGCTCTTTTATTTCAGAATAATCCTCATTTAAAATTACAAGCTCAGAATCCTGCTTTATGTGCTCGATGTACTCTTTCAGAGCACTCTCAACGTGCTCTTTGGGCTTGCCCAAAACCTCGATGATAGTCCTGCACCTTATATGCGCGTGCTCGCCCTGTTTTTCTGCCTCAGCCATACGCCTTTAGTAAAGATGTTTGTTTAAAAATCTTTGCTACGAAACTTATCGAAAATCTTTGATTTTCGGGAAGTCCGAAAAAAATAATTTTTTCGATACTTATTTAAACATACCATGATGAGCTTTTGGAATGAGAAAAATAATCAGCTTTATTCTTCCCAAGGAAAAGAAGTTTCTCGAGATGATTTCACGCCAGTCTGAAACTGTTTTTGAGGTTTCAAAAATGCTGAGAGATTTTGTGGATGAATACCCGAGCTTGCAGAGAAGCGAAAGAAAATCAAGAGCACATCTGATAAAAAAAACCGGATTAAAGGCTGATGAGCTGAAAAAAGCCATAGCGCTTCAGCTCGAGAGCAGCTATGCGGTTCCCGCCAACAGGGAGCACATAGCAAGGATTGCCGCTCTTCTCGGAGAGGTATCTGATTTGGCAGGCCGCACAGCATTGATGCTTGTTATTTTAAGCATAGAGAGGATTGACGGCTACACAACAAAGATGGCTGGAATGGCGCACAGCATAATTGAGGAGACAAGCAAAGGCGTAAAAAGCATTGGAAAGCCTAAAAATATCAAGGAGCATTGCGAGAGAATATACAGCCTCGGGGCTGAAGCAGGTGAAATCTATAATGAGGCCCTGTCTGAACTGTTCCATTTCTACAAGAACTCAATTGACATAATAAAATACAGGGAAATTTACGGGCTTCTTAAGGCTGCCATGAACAAGTGCAGCGAGACTGCGGAAATTCTGGAGCTTATTGCCGCGAGGCATTTTTAGCTACCTCTTCCATATCAATATTATGTTAAGCAAAACAGACAAGGTTAGAAGAAAAGCCATTATCATGCCTTTTGCCTTTTCATTGGATGACTTGTAAACAACTTCAGGTTGTTTTATCGCATATGTTGTTGCCTGCAATTGATGGCTTTTCTGATTGTTTTTATTATTGAGTTGGATAACATTATCTGTTTCTTCGCTTGCTGTTGGCTGCTTGGATCTTGTTGTCATTGCATTCTGGCTTGTTGGAGTTTGCTCTTTGCCATTTATTTTGTTATTAACAGCTTCCTGATTTTCACTTTTGCTTTTTTTAGCCTTTGTTTCTTCATTTTCGCCTTTTATCTTTATCTCCATAATGTCTTTGTTGTTACCCTTGTCTCCGTCATCGCACTGGACACTTACCTCTGCAATTATCTCATAGCTGCCTGGCTTGAGGTTTGGAGTGTACTCATTTGAGGTTTTCTGCCTTGATATGGGGGCAGAATTCCACGGCTTGTAGCTTTTGGCTGTTTTTCCATCTGACTTTATTTCAGCAGTGCCTGTTATGTTTGTCGGAGGCCCGTCAAGCTTTGTAGCCTTCATGCGCCACTTGAAATCCTCCTTTTCAAATTCGCTGCCGTCAGCAAGTATTTCAACCTTGTAGTCGCATGCCTGCTGGGCAAAAACTCTGCAGGAAAGAAGCATTGCAAAGGCAACGGCAAGGGCTAAACTCTTCATTGAATGAGATTTTGCCGTATGCTATTTATTTTTTATGAAAATACCAGTTTGGTTATATTACCATTAAATAATGCTAACAAAAGTTTTAATAACAACTGCTTTATATATTTAATAGGGTGTGTTTTGTGGGTTTTTTGAAGTTCTTAAAGAGAGGAAAGAAGGAAAGTTCAGACGAGCTGGATTTGCCTCCTGCACCTCCTCCATTGGAAGGCTTTGAGGAGAGCCTGCAGGATATGCCTGAACTGCCGCCTTTTGATGAGAAGATTTCAGCTCCGAAGGACAGCAGCTTTGATTTTCCTGAAGATAAAATTCCCGACTTTGGCAAAGAGGAATTTCCTGATTTTCCGGATTTCCCTGAGCCTGAAGAGAAATCCATTGCTCCGGTAAGCGCGCAAATGCCGCAGCTGCCTGAGACAGAGCCTATGGCTCCGATGCCCGAACAAGAGGAGCCTGAGGAAAAGCCAAGCTTCATGCCGGAGCCAAAAATCGAGAGGAGGCTTTTCAGCCATGAAAGAAGGGCAAAAGAAACGCCAAAAACCATCTATGTAAAGGTTGACAATTTCAAGGCAACCCTTGGAAACATAAGCATGGCAAGGGGGAATTTGAGAAAATCAGAAGAAGCGCTTGCGAAAATGGAAAGCATAAAAAGCGCAAAAGACAAGTCATTTGACAAAATAAGGGCGTCTCTTGACGACTTGCAGAAGAAGCTTGTATACGTTGATAAAATATTATTCAAAGGTGATTAAAACGAAAGTTTTAAGCACCTCTAAAAATTATTAAAAATTTTTGACAGGTGAGTAAAAATGAGAGAGCAGAGAGGAATGCCGGTTTTCGTGAAGGTTGATGAGTACAAGGAGATTCTCGACGTGCTCGATATGGCAAAGGCCAAGATAAAGGAGATTAGGGACACATTGGGCAGCATCAATTCCCTGCGCAACGAGGAAGACGCGGAGCTTGCCATGTGGAACAGCACAATAAATGAAATCGAGAAGAAGATAGAAAGCATAGACAAGATAATGTTCGAGCCGGAACAGGCATGGTAAAGGAAAAAGATGAAGACAGCGGGCTTTTTTTCGTACAGATTAAAGAGCCTGCTGAAGTGAGGAGGAACATACTAGAAACCCTCAAAGAGATAGTTGAAGTCCTGAAGAGGTTTGAAAAATTCAGGCACATAAGGCATGAAAAGCTGCAGAAAATACAGCACCTCAGGGTTTTAATCAGGCAGGCAAACAAGACGCTCGGAGTTCTGAAGGCAAAGCTGCCTCAGACGAACTTAAGAGCCACTGTTGTGAGGGAAGCCCAGCCCAGGAAAATACACCACAAAAAAAAGAAGAAGGAAAAGCACGCCGAGCCTGAAAAAGCTCCGAAGAAAGAAATGACCGAGGCGGAAAAGCTCGAAGCAGAGCTCAATGCCATAGAAAGCAAGCTCAAGAATCTGGCTTGAAAGGATTGTTAAATAAAAATAACGCAAATTAATTCTGCATTAACTTGTCCACTGGCTTGCGTCTGTTGTGAATACAAGCCTTTTTGTGCTTGTCGCTGAGAGGACTATTGCAGTTGATGTTTCATTTATGTTGAAATTAGTGCTTGTCAGGTTGCTCGCAAGCCTTATGTTGCCCCTAACATCAAGCTTTTCTGATGGCGAAGTTGTGCCGATGCCGACGTTGCCGGTGTTATTCTTCTTTCGGCTCCGTTTTAAGTATTGCTATTATTTTTCTCTTTAAATCTGGAAGGTCCTTTTTTACGATATCCCAAACGGTATTTAAATCAATTCCAAAATAATGATGGATGATTTTGTCCCTTGTTCCAGCTATTTTTTTCCATTCAACTTCGCTGTATTTTTCCCTGAAATTTTCCGGTAAGTTCTTTGACGCTTCTCCGATTATTTCCAATTGCCTTATGACTGCACTCTGCCTTAATTTATTTTTTAGGAATTTGCTTTTAGTTAATCCCTTGGTAAATGACTCTATATCATTTACGGCATCTATTATATGCTCCAAATAATTCCATTATATGTCAGCAAGTCCACTTTTTTGCCTAATTTTTCCTCCAATTCCATCTGCAATCCAACTAAATCAAGCAGGCTGAATTTTTTTCCCTTCCTTACTTTAATCAGTATATCAATATCAGACCTTTTTTTTGCTTCTCCTCTTGCATAACTTCCAAATATTCCAGCCCTGACTACATTATTGCTTTTAAGTATTGGCACTATTTTCTGCTGCAATTTTCTCAACTCATTTTTATTGGTAATTTTAATCACTTGGCTTTCATAGGTAAGCTAAGTTTAAATAATTAACTGATTTTTGGCTTTTTCTTCTCATAAACAGCATGCAGTGGAAAAAACTCAAAGTAATTATTTTCATCAAACCATGCGCATTTGAAATAATATAATGGCAGGTTTAATTTTCTGGATAATGCCAATGCATAGATTGTGAGCTGCTCTATTGGATTTATTTTGTTTGCATCAGGCTTATAGTCAAGAATATGGAGCAAGCCGTTTCTTACTTGCAGAATGTCTATATGGCCCGTGATTGGAGTTGTATAATTGTTTAATGGGAAAATAAAGCCTTTTTGATTTCTGTAATAGCCA
Organism: Candidatus Woesearchaeota archaeon; assembly: GCA_018303685.1. GTDB lineage: Archaea > Nanobdellota > Nanobdellia > Woesearchaeales > GW2011-AR4. Next base: position 967 of record JAGVXS010000065.1, on the reverse strand, counting down.
GCGTCCCAGTTTGTTAAGTAGACTGGAACTTCTACTGCAATTGTTGTGCTGTCATTGATAAGCATGAAGTCTTGGATTGCATTATGCCTTTGCTTATTGTCTTTTGCTAAATTCAGGGCTAATTTCGCCAGTTTGTTGGCTTGATTGCTTTTTGAGGCTGATATTATTTTTAGATGATTGAATTTTAGCTGTGATGCTCTTTGCCTATTGTTTTGATTAGGATAGGTAAATATATGATGAGGGAACTCTTTTGCGCTTATTTTTTCGATGTAGTCTTTTAATTTTGTGAATTGAGGATTTTCTTTTAGGAGAATGTCTAGTTTGGCTTTATTATATTTGAAAGTATAAGGTTGTATGTGATTTAGTGATTTTTTAAAAATAATATCTTTTGGCTGGTATAATTTAACTGCTTCGTTTCGTAATCTTTCAAAAGTGCATATGTCTTTATACTTGTTCAGCCATGAGGATATAGTCGGCAATGCAGCTTCTATATGTAGATTTTCTTTTGTTTGCTGCAATGTGCGCCCTAAATTGTAGCTGGAGATGGCTTTAAGAATTGTAGTTATTGGGTAAGTTGTATTTTTTGATGGATTTTTTGTGAAGATGTAATTGCATTCTTTGCATTGGTATTGCTGCAGTGCCTGAAGCTTGTTTTTTCTTATGCCTTTTTTGACTGTGATTTTTGAATGACATTTCGGGCATTGGGGTTGGTTGGCTTGCGGCATATTTTTTTGAAGATATGTAACGGATATTTAAATTTTTGTTAAAAAATTTAAGCTACAAATGGAGCGAAGTGTAACAAGTACGTTTAAATTTTATGTGACGAATTTTTAAATAGTATGTAATTTATTTTTAAATAGTCATGTAACGGATTTTTAAAATTGCTATGTAACGGATTTTACAAAGGAAAAGGCTGGATTGGGCTGTTCTTGTTCAGCAGAGGCGGAATAAGGGGTTTTTGGAGAGT
>JAGVXS010000064.1 GCA_018303685.1 Candidatus Woesearchaeota archaeon | reverse complement strand
GTCAAGACAAAGAAGCAGGCAACTTTGCATTCTGCAAAATTAACTGTGAAGAAGGTTTTTGACAATATCAGAAAGCTTGCGGAGCTTGAAGGCGAAGGGACTGTCGACAGGAAAACACAGCTTATAGCAGAGTTGCTTACGTCAGCAAAGCCTGTGGAATCAAAATACATTGTAAAGACCATTCTTGGCGAAATGCGCATTGGCGTTGGGGAAGGTTCTATGAGAGATGCAATTACATGGGCTTTTTTTGGAGATAAGACTGGAGTTAAGTACACCAGGGAGATGAATGACATCGAGGTCAAGGACAGGGAAGTTTATAACAAGTACCTAGATGCTGTCCAGCATGCTTATGACATGACAAACGAGTTTGCGGTTGTTGCAAAGGCTGCAAAATCAAGAGGCATGGATGGCTTGAAAAATATCGGCATGAAAGTCGGCATTCCAATCCAGGTGATGCTTGCTTTGAAAGTTGATACAATCGAGGAAGCATTTGAGACTGTAGGAAATCCAGCTGCTATTGAATTCAAGTATGACGGCTTCAGGATACAGGCGCATAAGGACGAGAAAGGCAATATAAGGCTGTTTACAAGAAGGCTGGAGGATGTCACAAGGCAGTTTCCGGATGTTGCTGAGTTTGTAAAGAAAAATGTGAAAGGAAAAAGCTTTATCATTGATTCAGAGGCAGTCGGCTATAATAAAAAAAATGGAAAATACCTGCCGTTCCAGAGCATCTCGCAAAGAATAAAGAGAAAATATGACATTGACAAAATGTCAGAAGATTTTCCTGTCGAGCTTAATGTTTTTGATATAATCTGTTATGAAGGCAGGAGCGTGATTAGCGAGGAGTTCGAGAAAAGGAGGAAACTATTGGAGAGGATAATAAGGCAGGAGCCGAAAAAAATAGTGCTTTCAAAAATCAGGATAGTCTCTGAAAAGAAGGATGTAGAGAAATTTTTCAAGGATGCTGTTAATGCCGGCAACGAAGGGCTTATGTTTAAGTCGCTTAAGTCGCCATACAAGCCCGGCGCAAGGGTCGGCTACATGATAAAGTTCAAGCACATCATGGAAACTCTGGACTTGGTGATTGTAGGGGCAGAATGGGGGGAAGGCAAAAGGTCGAAATGGCTCAGCAGCTACACAATTGCATGCATTGATGAGAACGGCAATTTTGCTGAAGTGGGCAAGGCAAGCACCGGACTAAAGGAAAAAGAGGAAGAAGGGTTAAGTTTCATGGAAATGACAAGATTGCTGAAGCCATTGATAATTTCAGAGAAAGGCAAGGAAGTCAGGGTAAAACCCAAGATTGTGATTGAAGTCGGTTACGAGGAGATACAGAAATCACCCACTTATGAATCAGGATTTGCGCTGAGATTTCCGAGAGTAATCTCCCAAAGATTGGATAAAGGACATCATGAGGCTTCTACACTGGATTATGTAAAGAAATTGTATGCGTCGCAGAAAAAGAGCTGATTTTTCTATTATTACTACCTAGTACTCAAAACCGAAAGCTTTAAAAAGGCATTTTTATATTGTTTTTTATATGGAAAGCGAGGAGGTTAAAAGTGCAGCAGACGGAGATATAGAATCTGCTAGTCAGGAATCTACCCATAATTCTGAAAGGCAGGAAACTGGACGATACGATTCTAAAGCTGAGCAAGAAGATTATCAATCAGAGCCTGTGCAGTCAAGATATTCAAAAAATGTCAGAGACTCTGAAGATGGCAAGGGAAATGAAATAAAATCACGTTCAAAAAAAGGCTTGGAGAAAATAGTCAACAGCCTGAAAAAAGAGGCAAGAAACTCGAGAATTGATGAAACAGAATACGCAGCTGCCCATTTTCATGATAAAATAAGCGAATTTTTAGAGGAAAGCGACGATTCTGAAGAGGAGGAATTCAGCTATAAAGATGCGGTAGCATACATATACAACAAGGCAACAGGAGAATTTCTGCTTGAGGAAAAGCCAGGCAATTATTACTGGAAATCTGAAAGGGGCAAATTCGCACTAGTAGGTGGAAAGGGCAACAAAAAAGATTACAGCACCTATGCAACGCTCAAGAGAGAGCTGGGAGAGGAAATTCAGAAAGGTGCTGCAAAGGACACAATCATAAGGACTTTAGAGTCAAGCGGGACTTTAGTTGAGAGAATAACAGACTTTTGGAAAGGAAGGGAGATTATAGATGACATATACAAAATACACGTCGAGCCGGTTGAGGAATGGCATACTGCGCGAAAAGCCAAATCAACGCATGATGCAGGGCCTTTCCATGTGCTGACTTATGACAAAATCTGGAGCATGCCAAACAGCGCCTTTGCATTCAACCACGGGCAGCTGCTCAAGAAATTCATCTTGGATGAGTTTGTGCGCAATAAGCCCTCCAGCGCTTTGGCGCCTTACGCAAACTATGCTTCGCCGCTTTTCACCGCTAATCACAGCCATTCAAAAACAATCGGTTATATCGGTAAAACTCTCCCTTCAAGCTCTTATGATACTGGCACATACCTAAGACTTGCAGCGTAATAATCCAAAATTTATCCATTATCCATTAAAAACCTTTATATACAACAATAAAAACACAAACAATAAGATGATTGTGGGATTTGGATTCACAAAACTGAGCGCCCAGAGGAACGAAGCAGGCAAGGGAAAGATAGACATAAACAACAATGTCACAATAAAGGATGTGCAGGAATCAGACATATCCCTGGGAAAGGACAAGCAAGGTGTCATAAAATTTGTTTTTGAGTTCACTTCAAAGTACGAGCCGAATGTCGGCGCAATACTTTTTGAGGGCGAGCTTCTTTACATGGAAGATTCAAAAAAGGCAAAGGAGATTCTTGCTTCCTGGAAGAAGGACAAGAAAATACCAAAGGAATTGATGGCGGGCCTGCTGAATACAATACTGACAAAATGCAACATACAGGCCCTGATTCTGAGCCAGGAAATCAACTTGCCAGCGCCGATTCCAATGCCAAAGGTGCAGGTTGCTGCTGCTGAGAATAGCTATATAGGGTAATTCTGAAACAAAAGAAAAGATTTATAAAACTGCATACCTATCTTTGAGTTGTAAAATGACAGACAAAGAGCTTAAATTAAAAGTTGCAGAAGCAATACAGGACGATGTCAACAAGGGCATTGTCAGGATTGATTCAGGATACTTGTCAGAGGTAGACATTAAGTCAGGCGACATTGTAGAGATTGAAGGCGAGAGAAAGACAGTTGCAATTGCCGACAGGTCGTACCCAGGGGATATCGGGCTGAATATCATAAGGATGGACGGCATTATAAGAAAGAATGGAAAGACAGGAATTGGGGAAATAGTAAAGGTAAGGAAGGCGCTTGTCAAGGAAGCCAAGAAAGTCATCATTGCACCGGCAAGAAAAGGAATTGTCATAAGGGCTTCTTCTGAAATATTTAAGCAGGGGCTGCTTGGCAGGGCTGTTGTAAAGGGAGACATAGTTTCCCTGGGCGGGGCAAGGAGAAGAAAAACAACCATGATGAACAACCCTTTCTTTGATGAGGACATATTCAGCATCCTGGACGAGAGCATGATGGGGATTGGATTTGGGGACATAAAGTTTGTGGTTGTTGACACCAACCCAAAACAGGCTGTGATTATTCTTGACTCAACTGAGATTGAGTTCAGGTCAGAGGCTGTTGAGGTTGATGAAGAAAGGGTTCCTGACATCACTTATGAGGATGTCGGCGGCCTGGAAGATGAGATAAAAAAAGTGAGGGAGATGGTTGAGCTGCCGCTGAAGCATCCTGAAATTTTTGAGAGGCTGGGCATAGAGGCGCCAAAGGGCGTTTTACTGCACGGTCCGCCAGGAACAGGAAAAACCCTGCTTGCAAAAGCTGTTGCAAATGAAACAAACTCGCACTTTATTCTGATTAACGGGCCTGAAATCATGAGCAAATACTACGGGCAGAGCGAGGAAAACTTAAGAAAGAAATTTGAGGAAGCCGAGAAGAACGCGCCTTCAATTATTTTCATTGACGAGATAGATGCAATCGCCTCAAAAAGGGAGGAAACAAGGGGAGAAGTTGAAAGAAGGGTTGTTGCTCAATTGCTTGCACTGATGGACGGGCTGCAGAGCAGGGGCAAGGTTGTTGTGATTGCGGCAACCAACGTCCCAAACATCTTGGACCCTGCATTGAGAAGGCCAGGAAGGTTTGACAGGGAGATTGAGATTGGGGTGCCGAGCAAGGAAGGCAGGCTGAACATACTTAAGATTCATACAAGGAACATGCCGATGTACACAAAAGAAAATATCATTAAGGAAAGCGATTTTGAGACTGAGTACAAGGAAGCCATTCTGAATATGTTAAGGTATAAGGACTCAAACTCAAGAAACCTTGAAAGGAGCATAAGCAGGTACCTTGTCGAGAATCCAGAAAAGAACGAGCTGTTCAAGAAGGTTGATATCTCAAAACTGAAAAAATACATGGACAAGATAAATTATGATTCAAAAATCGTTTCTTTGAAAGAGCTGGCAGAGATAACACACGGTTTTGTAGGGGCGGACTTGGCGTCTTTGTCAAAGGAAGCGGCGATGATTGTATTAAGGAGGGTTTTGCCTGACATAAAGCTAAAGGAAGACGAGCCTTTGCCAAAAGAGCTGCTTGAAAAGCTTGTCATAACACAAAACGATTTTAAAGAATCATTGAAAGTCGTAAGGCCAAGCGCATTGAGGGAGGTTCTTGTCGAGATTCCAAATATAAAATGGACTGACATTGGCGGCTTGGACAATGTAAAGCAGGAATTGATTGAGGCTGTAGAATGGCCGTTGAAGCACCCTGAATCATTCAAAAGGCTGGGAGTGAGGCCGCCAAGGGGCATTCTGCTTTATGGGGCGCCCGGAACAGGAAAGACACTGCTTGCAAAGGCAGTTGCAAATGAGAGCGAGGCAAATTTTATTTTAGTGAAGGGACCTGAATTGCTTTCAAAGTGGGTTGGAGAAAGCGAGAAGGCTGTAAGGGAGGTCTTCAAGAAGGCCCGCCAAGTTAGCCCGTGCATTATTTTCTTTGACGAGCTAGATGCCTTGGCCCCAAAAAGGGGCTTGAGCTCCGACAGCCATGTAAGCGAGAGGGTCGTCAACCAATTACTGACAGAGATTGACGGCTTGGAAGATTTGCATGATGTTGTTGTGATTGCAGCAACTAATCGTCCAGACATTGTTGATACGGCTTTGCTGCGCCCGGGAAGGTTTGACAGGATGATTTTAACATATGTGCCTGATGATAAGGTAAGGCTTGAGATTTTCAAGGTGCATACAAAGGGAATGCCAATAAGCATTGAGCAGACTGCCAAAAGGAAGATGGTGGCGGCAAAGGCTAAAAGCGGGGAAGTTTTGACAGAGACAGAATTCGAGACTTCAAACGGAGAAGTAAAGTCAAGAGATGATTTCCTGAAAATCCTTGCAAAGAAGACAGACGGCTATGTCGGAGCTGATATTGAAGCTGTATGCAGGGAAGCCGCGATACTTGCGCTGAGGGAGGACATAAACTCAAAAGACATTCTGCCTAGGCATTTTGAGCAGTCTTTGCAGAAAGTAAGGCCATCTGTGACAAAAGACGTTGAAAGAGCTTACGAGGAGCTGCAGGAGCACTTCACTGCGGCAAGGGCAAAGCAGATTGTCGAAAATATATCATTAGTCTATGATTAATGGACGTAAGTCAAATATGCCTGTACAAGATGGTATATTTCCGAGCATGCTCAAAAACCACCATCAATATTGAACTATCATTAAGCTTCCGCTTCATGCCACCCATCTGTGATGGGTGTTTTTTGACAAATCCAATATTAATAAATTCTTTTCCGCAACCTTTAAATAAACTTATCCTAACTTTTTATTCATGATACCTGAGTTTGGAGACACGGTTAAAGTTCACACAAAAGAGCAAATATATGAAGGGATACTTCTGCCACGCCCGGAGATTTTTGACGATAACTTTACAGTCATAAAGCTGGACAATGGCTATAACATAGGGATTGAAAATAAAAGAATTGAGAAAATCGAGGTTGTGTCAAAATACCAGAAGAAAAAAGAGGAAAGGCATAAGATAGAGCATAAAAAAGGGTTGCCTAATGTGCCGATTTTGTCTTTTGGAGGTACTATTTCTTCAAGAGTAGACTATAAAACTGGAGGGGTTTACGCTGACTACACTGCAGAGGATTTTGTTGCAATGCTTCCAGATCTCAAGAATGTTGCAAACCTGAAGGCAGAGAAAGTGATGAACATAATGAGCGAGGACATGTCCCCTGATGATTGGCAGGCAATGGCAAGGAGAATTGCAAAAGAGCTTAATGAAGACAATTCAGGAGTCGTTGTTACGCAAGGAACTGACACACTGCACTACTCGACTGCAGCGATGTCATTCTTTTTGAAAGATTTGAACAAGCCTGTAATTTTTACAGCAGCGCAGAGAAGCATTGACAGGGGCAGTTCAGACGCATTTTCAAATTTATTGTGTGCGGTGCAGGCAGCCTCTAAGTTTGACGGCGCTTCTGTTGTAACCTGCATGCATGGCACTAGCGACGACAATTACTGCATACTGAACAGGGGCGCAAAAGTAAGAAAGATGCACACAAGCAGAAGGGATGCTTTTCGCCCGATAAATGAGCTGCCTCTTGCAAAGGTTTTTGAAAATGGGAGCATTGAGGTTTTGAATTCCAATTATGCTAAAAGAAATGACGGAAAAGTGCACGTGGATGACAAGTTCGAGCACAAGACTGCACTGCTTCATGCGTATCCCGGAATGAATCCAGAGGTTCTTGATTTTTACTTGGAGAAAAAATACAGAGGGATAGTTATAGCTGCAACTGGCTTGGGGCATGTTTCAACCATGAGTGCCAAGCATTCCTTAGTAAAAAAATTAAAGGAAATTGCTGACAATAATATTGCTGTTGTTATTGCCCCCCAAACTCTTTATGGCAGAGTGCACCCTTATGTATACTCGCCATTGAGGAAATTATCCATGGAACTGAACTGCATCTTTGCAGAGGACATGCTTCCGGAGACAGCTTATGTAAAGCTTGGCTGGGTGCTTGGGCACACCAACAAGCTTGATGAGGTTAAGAAAATGATGCTTACGAATTACGCTGGGGAGATAAGCGAGAGAAGCGATGAGAAGGGGTTTTTGTATTAAATAGATTTATTTTGTTTATACTAATTAAAGCAAAATTTTTCAGTTAGTATAAATTTTCGACTTTAGGATTGATCGCTTTGGTTACTACCACTAAAGATGGCTTTGCAATTATAGGTCAATTTCCATATCTACCTTACAGGTGCAATCATTTGCATAAAATTATCATAAAATGTATCAATGTCTTTTCTTTCAATATACATTCTCCACTCCTCGAGATGCTTCTTCACTTTTTCTAATTGTTCCTTATTCATTTCCATTTGGTAACTTCTGCTAAAATCAGATTTTGTAAAATCGATTATGCCTTTGCCATCAAATTCTTTCTGCCATTTTTTAAAATAATAAGTCATATCCTTAGGCAAATATATGCTTACATGACCTGCACCAATTAATTTATAGTTTTCTCCCTCTGGCTCAGGAGTGATACCATCTCTTTTTTCAAATGCAAGTCCATGTTTTTCCAAAAATCGCCATAAAATAGTGCCATGAAGGTCGTCATAACTATCATATTTATTTTTCATAGGAAAAACTAAGTAGATCATTCCTTTAGCATTTATTTGAACAAATTTGTACTCCTTGGATTTGGTAGGTGGAAAGTTCTCAATTTCAACTTTATCGTCTATGCTCATTTTAACCTCCAATTGATAGTAAACATTATTTTTAGCTGTTACTTGTCACGTAGACCCAAACCAACTCTTAATTCTTGGGCAGTTAGACGTTTTGTTGACTCTCTATGTCTAGCAAGAAGGCAATTGTACTTTTCAAGAAAATCATAAAGTATTTTATATACACCAGAATTACTTGTTTTAAGAAGGATAACTCTATCTAGCCCTGCTTTACTTCTGCCTTCTGCATCAATAAGAGATTCTTCTAAAGATTTATGTAAACAAGCTTGATATTCTTCTTTAGTGAATTTTTCTCTAGGAAATCTCCAAACTGAAATAAAATATTCCTCCGCCATTTCAATACCCCCATTTTCCATTTCTTAAAGCTTCATAAATAGCTCCAGGATCTTTTTGTGTTATGCTTTTCATCCAAGGAACTACCATAGTTTTTGCGATTGTAGATTCAGCAACAGGACATGGTCTTACACCATTGTAGCCTAGGATAAACGGGTGTTTAGCGCCGCTTCTAACACTGGCTCCAATTGCCTCTGCCACTCTTATTATATAATCCAGTTTTATCCCATCTCTAGTTTTTGACATATTATTTTACCTCTAACCGATAGTAACTAGCATTTAATTCCAAATATATAAAACCTTTTCCAAAAAATTAACTAAAAACCGATAAATTTATATAAAAATATCA
>JAGVXS010000045.1 GCA_018303685.1 Candidatus Woesearchaeota archaeon | reverse complement strand
TTCCTGTAAGAAGGCGCCTTCAAAGTCTCCCTTCTAAGCGGAATATTGTAAGTCCTTTCCAATATTATTTTTGAAGCTTCTTCTTTTTTTGCCATTTTATCTTATGCCTTTGTCTTTGTCCTTCGCCAGCTTCTCTTCAGCTTCGTGTGCCTGCCCGGATGGATTCTCCTGGTCTTGCCGTATATCTTAGGCACTGTCCAGAACGGGGCCCATCTTGTCTGCTTCCTCAGCCTTGCCAGCCTTTTTTTCCTGCTTGGATGCTTGTAACGCGCCATTTTGTTATTTTTTAAACCCTTTTTATCTTAATTTCCTTCTTTTTTGGTGTTAATTGCTCCAATATTTTTTTAAGCAGCGAATCCTCAATTTTGCCCTGAACCTGCCCTTTTTGTATTGCCTGGAATAATACCAAAAGCAGCTGCAAAGCTTTTTCCTGATGAGCTGCCTTCAGATTTCCGTATCTTGCCAGCGCCTCTTTTGTGAAAAACTGCCTTACGGTACTTTCAATCTGCCCTATTTGCTGCTGCAGCTGGGACTGCTCCTGAGCCTGCTGCTGCAGTTTTTCCTGCTGGAGCCTAGTCAATTCTTCAAGCTTCTTTTTCCGGATTTCTTCGAGAGTGGACATTTGGCTATTCTTTTTTAATTTCCGCTGAAGCCTGAGCCGGGATCGATTCGTGCGCCTCTGCTTTCTTTACAGCTTTTGGCTCTTCCTTTACCTCAACCACTTCTTTATGAGTTTCCCTGACTTGGATTTCGTGCTTTGGCTTTGAGCCATTAATCTGGGATGCTATCCTGTCAAGAAACGACTTGCCTTTTGGTGTTACCACCCTGCCTTTGTGGACGCCTTTTTCAGCAAACTTTACAAAGCCAGCCTTTTCAAGCTGCTGCAGCGCCTTTCTCAAAATGTTTCCCGAGCCCTTGAAAAAATGGGCTTTCTTGACTCCCCTGTTCATCCTGCCGCCGTACTTTGTCCTTAACTTTGATACTCCGACAGGGCCTAAGCGGTAAACGGTTCTCAGAACAGAAGCTGCCCTTACATACCACCAGTCATTTTTTACAGGCGGCAGCTCCTTGTGCACGCCAGTCTTGACAAATGTTGCCCATTCCGGAGGCTTTATTTCGGGAATTTTCTTCAGCTCTTCAGCTGCCTTTTCAACCAATTCCTGCGCATCCACATCATACATTGTAGGCATTTTTATTGTTTGATAGTTTATATGTCGAAAATATACCATCAGTCTATGACTGATGGACGTAAGTCCAATGTTGCTATCACATATGGTATATTTTCGAGCATGCTCAAAAACCACGAATCACATTTGCGATAAGCAACATGCCACCAGTCTTTGACTGGTGGTTTTTGACAAATCCAAATTTTAAATCACAAGCGGATTACTTTAATCACTTTTGCAGCAAAAAGTCGCTCTCGTGATTTTTGAATTTAAAATTGAACAGTTTTTTCTTTCACACCTTGCGGTGCTAGATTGGCTAACTTGTGTTAGCACGGATATCGGGATAATCAGCTTCTTTAAAAAGGTTGTTGTTTCGAATTGTCAAAATCTTTATAAATTTCCTCACGTTATCATTTAATAACAATTAAGTCATACACATTTATTTTCCATATAGAAAAATATCATTAAAAGATGTTATAAAAACATTATTTAAATTGTTTAAAAATGATAGAATACCTAGAAAAGCCGTACAAGCCCGAGCAGATCAAGCATATTTTGAACCCCCTCATAGACAAATGGTTCTTCACAAGATTCAGGGAATTCTCTTTGCCGCAGCTGTTTGGCGTGATGGAAATCCACTCAAGAAGCAATATTCTTGTGAGCGCCCCTACAGGCGCAACAAAAACACTGACTGCATTTCTGTCGATTTTAAATGAACTGATTGATTCAAGTGAAAAAAATATTCTGGAAAATCGTGTTTATTGCGTTTATGTTTCCCCGTTAAAGGCATTGAGCAACGACATCCAGTTCAATCTGGTTGAGCCGCTGAAGGAAATGGAAAAGATTGCGGGAAAAAAGCTCGGAGTGAGGGTTGCAGTAAGGACAGGCGACACATCAGCTTCTGAAAAGGCAAAAATGCTCAAGCACCCCCCTCACATCCTGATCACAACTCCGGAAAGCCTTGCGATAATGCTCTCGTCCATTAAATTCAGCGGGTTACTGCAAAATGTCGAGTGGCTCATTGTTGACGAGGTGCATGCGCTGGCGGAAAACAAGAGAGGCGTGCACCTGTCATTGTCGATGGAAAGGCTGCAGAGGATTTCGCCTGCAATGACGAGAGTCGGGCTAAGCGCGACAATCGCGCCGCTGGAGGGCATTGCAAAATTTCTTGTTGGCTACGAAAATGACAAGCTGAGAAACTGCAAGATTGTAGATGTGCAGTTTCTAAAAAACATGGACTTGAAGGTTTTAAGCCCTGTTCCGGACCTAGTTGGCATGGAGCATGCTCTCATGCACAGCTCAATGTACACTTTAATAGATGACCTGATACAAAGCCACAAGACAACACTGATTTTCACGAACACGAGAAGCGCGACAGAAAGGGTTGTGCATCACTTAAAGGAAAAATTCCCGAAAAAATACACTGAAAATATTGGCGCTCATCACGGCTCGTTGTCAAAAACTCTGAGGCACAATATTGAAAACAGGCTGAGAAAAGGGGAGTTAAAAGTCATAGTCTCGAGCACGTCATTGGAACTGGGAATAGACATAGGGTATATTGATTTAGTAATTTGTTTAGGCTCGCCAAAGTCAGTTGCAAGGTTCTTGCAGAGGGCAGGGCGCTCAGGGCACAAACTTCATGACACGGTCAAGGCAAGAATCATAGTGCTTGACAGGGACGACTTGGTTGAGTGCGCTGTTTTGCTGAAATCAGCAATTGAAAAAAAGATTGACAAAATCCACATCCCGAGAAACTGCCTCGATGTTTTGGCGCAGCAGATACATGGAATGTCTCTTGAGCAAAGATGGAAAGCAAAGGACTTGTTCAACTTAATAAAGCAAAGCTATTGCTACAGCGAGATTGGGTGGAAAGAATTCATCGAGGTTGTTGAATACCTTGCCGGAAAATACATCTCGCTCGAGGACAGGCACATCTATGCAAAGATATGGTACGACGAGGAAACCCAGGAGATCGGGAAAAAGGGCAAGATGTCAAGGGTCATTTACATGACTAACATCGGCACGATTCCCGAGGAGTCCTTCATAACAGTAAAAGTCGGGGAGCAGGCAATAGGGCACATTGACGAGGCATTCCTTGAAAGGCTGAAAAGAGGGGATGTTTTTGTGCTTGGAGGCGAGAGATACGAGTTTTTGCACGCAAAAGGAATGGTTGCTTATGTCAATGCGTCTGTTTACAGGCCGCCGACAATACCCTCATGGTTTTCCGAGATGCTGCCGCTGAGCTTTGACTTGGCATTGGACATCGGAAGATTCAGGAAGCTGATGAATGAATTGTTTTGCTCCAACAAACCAAAAAAGGAGATTATGGAATTTATAAATAATTATCTGTACGCCGATAAAAACTCTGCGGAGTCGGTCTACAGCTATTTTTACGAGCAGTTCAACTATGCAGAGATTCCGTCCCATTCAAGAATCATAGTCGAGCACTACGCTGACCCGAAGTCAAAAAGGAAGTATGCAATATTCCACACTTTGTACGGAAGAAGGGTCAATGACTGCCTGTCAAGGGCTGTTGCATTTGCCATTGGAAGAACCCAGCACCGCGATGTTGAGATAGGCATCAATGACAACGGGTTTTATGTTGCATCTGAGAAAAGCATCAACATAATGCAGGCATTCAACCTTGTAAAATCAAAGGAAATGAGGAAAATAATGGAAATGGCCATAGAGCACACGGAAGTCCTTAAAAGAAGGTTCAGGCATTGTGCGACAAGGGCAATGATGATTCTGAGGAGCTACATGGGGCACCAGAAGAGGGTTGGAAGGCAGCAGGTTTCGTCAATGATCCTGCTTAATGCCGTGAGAAGAATAAGCACTGACTTCTGCATTCTTAAGGAGGCAAGAAGGGAGGTTTTGGAGGACCTGATGGACATAGGAAGCGCCTCCAAGGTGATTGAGGGGATTGAGCAGAAAAATATCCTGGTGAAGGAAATCAATACAAATCTTCCGTCTCCGTTTGCATTCAACCTGTTTTTGCAGGGATTCACCGACTTGATGAAGATTGAGGACAGGGCCGAGTTCGTTAGGCGGATGCACGAGCAGGTGATGGCGAGGATAAAGATTAGAAAAATTGAATGAAAAATTAAAACAAAAAAGAAACTCAGAAGAATTCTTTCTTAAAGACTGCTTGCTCCAAGCTGGCTTTTCCCGCGCCATAAGCTAATGTTACCAGGAATGCAAGCATGAACAGGAGTGCAGGCATTCCAAAGTTAACAAGCGGATTCCAGCCACCTACCTTAACATGTCCCAAGTAGTAAGCAACAATCATCATTATAACTCCAAATGCTGATGCAAGTCTTACCAACACTCCTGTTAGCATAGAAAGGCCAATCATTAGCTCAAAAACGCCGGCATACCAAATCAAAGTCCCGAAAGCAGCAGGACCGCCGGGCATGCCCCACAACCCAAACAATTTCTGCACACCCAACATGAGAAATAATGCGCCAACGCCTATGCGAAAAACCACATACAGATAATCTCCATATTTTGTTTCAAAATAAGCCATGATGTTCTGCCTACGAATATGTGTAAAATTATAGTCTATATAAATGTTGGGGCTGACCCATTGGAAGAGCCTGTCTATTTTTCAAGCAACCTCTTTAATTTTTCCATGTCTTTTTTTACTAACTTTGTATCCTCTACAAACATTTTTTCTGACATACCTGGTCGTTGGTATAAAGTGAAGACTAATTCGCTGCCATCGTTGTTGGGAAATATTCGCATGGGATTATAGACTTTCTTGCCGCTTGGCAAAGTTACATCATGATCAAGGATGCCGAATTTGTTTTTTTCAGCAAATTCAATTTTAATTTTTCCCATAGGCGAGTCAGCAATCCATTCTCCTTTGATATTCTTTATGGAACCGCTAAGTCCTGCAGCCCATTTTGGAAGATTTTCAGGATTTGAGGCAAATTCGTAGACCTCATCAGCTGAGCGATTTATCGAAACACTGATGTGTTGAGATTTAAGCGTTATTGAATTCTTCTTGTTCATTTTTATTGTCTTTACTTTTCATCTCTTCCGGCATCTTGCTTTCATCCATGTAAAAAACTTCCCAGATATGCCCATCTAGGTCATGAAAGCTTGCTCCATACACCCATCCGTGATCATACGGATTATTGGCAGGTTTTGCCCCTGCCGACATGGCTTTTTTTAGGAGATTATCCACTTCATTTCTGCTTTCTGCAGTTATTCCGATAATGCTTTCAGTTGTTTTGTGCGCATCTGCAATTTCTTTTTTTATGAATGTTTTAAAGAGCTTCTCAACCAGCAGCATTGCGAATATGTTTTCTCCGACAATCATGCATGTCGCATTCTTGTCAGTAAACTTTGGGTTGAACTTGAAGCCGAGTTTGGCAAAGAACTCTATTGTTTTATTGAGGTCTTTAACCGGCAGATTAACGAAAATTTGCTTGACCATGATTATAGAATTGGGATTGAGGTTTATAAAGGTTTTTAAAGAATATTCTGGAATTTAATGGTGTGCGTATTATATCTTAAAAAAATTTAAATATAACCTATGTTTAGTTATGGCTGCGCTACACCGGTTTCTGAAGCTGAGCAACAAACGGCAGAACCTGAAACTGCTGAAGATGTACAACAAGAAGCAGCAGAGCCAGACTCCATGCAGGAGCCGCAATCAGCCGAAGAAATCAAAGAAGAGCCAATAATGAAAGAAGAGCCCGTTGTCGAAAAAAAAGAAGAATTCCAAATATTTGACCCTGTTCTTACTTATGATGGAGCTTATAACGGGCCATTATACGGTACGTCTGAACAGGTAGGATCAGCATCAATGGATTCCTACTTTGAAAATCTTGACAGGAACGGCATAAATTTTTTCATAGGCATGTTTGGTATCTCTGGCGAGCCTACGGCAGATACCCTCATCAGCGACCAAGGATTGGGGGAAGTGATTGATGCTGCGCAAAAACATTCTAAAAGAATAATCCCTTTTTTTAACCCAGGAATCGGGGGGGAAGACGTAGAGCAATATCTCGGAGAAACGCTAACAGGATGGTACACAAAAACATTGGCAGCGTCTCAAAAAATAGCAGGAGAAGATTTTATCAGGGGATTTGGCGAGGTTGAGACGCAGGAATGGCAGGCAAGGCATAACGACCCGAAAGTTTTGCAGCTGATTGGCATTGCGCAGCAAAATGACATCAATTTCATGTTTCACCCTGTTGCCACAAAAATTGATGATGTGGAAAAGATTATTGAGGCGTATCCTGATACGATTTTTTTAGTGCATATGTTCAGAGAAGACTTAGCCAAGAGCACGGATAAGCTTATTAAAATATTAAAAGAGCATGACAACCTATATTTCAGCATGGATGCTGCCCATATTATTCATGTCAATAATATGGACATTATTTATGACTATGGCAGCAGAGACAAGCAGTCATCTATTAGTAAATTTGTTTCTGCATATGACAGCAAGGAGAAATCAATAATCAGCAGTGCCATCAGTGCGTATAAGCCGCTTGTTGATGCTGTTCCGGACAAAGTTATGTGGGGCACTGAGATAGGCCCTGAATACGCTTTTGATCCTAAAGTATTTGACAGGGCAGTCAAAGCCTCAAGATTTGTTATAGCTGGATTTGCTCAGGAGCATCAGGAAGCGGTTGGATACAAAAATGCATTAAGGGTGTTTGGTGAAGGCGTTGTGGCAGATGCTAGTATCAAGGTAATTGACACGCGCTCCTGGCCTGAATGTACTAAAGGGCAGGTAACTGATTGTGACGGCGAGTGCGGGGACAGCGGCAATTCTGAACATTGCTTTGTGAAGTGCACGATTGCATTACAGTGCAGAGAAGTTCCTGTAATGGATATAGGATGATTGCAGAACATATTTAGCCCTGCAAGTTCTGGAAAATGGAAATTTTATTGTATTTAACTTATAGAATTTCACGAAGTTTTTGAGAGATGGCGAGGCATTTGGGAGAGCAGGGGAAAATGCTTGGCATTTGACTATAAACCTAAAATATGCTTTTCGCGGATTAAATCATGGAACAAAGGCAATAATAGCTATATCTGTCGTTCTTTTACTTTTTTTTTGCTTTCAAAAATCAAGATAAAGTTGTAAATTCGATAGTAGAGTCTTATGAAAAAACAGAGTTCCAAAAATTTAATCCCATTAATGCTAAAATTAATCTTTCTGGATTTAATTTGAAAGGATTGTCTAAAAATTTGAATACTTGTCCACAAATCAATGTTCCTATGGAAGATAATTCTTGGAGTGGATTAACTATAAGGGGTAAAACCTATGATGGCTGGGCTATTAAAGGTGATGCAACTTGTAGGAAAGGAACTAGAGAAGGTGAGAACCTAAATAAGTATTATTGCGGAGGATACACTAGTTTTTTTGGAATAGGTAGTGTTAATGCCTATGTTGAAAAAACTACAATTTCAGAAGGAGGGAATATTGGGAAAACATACAAATATGTAATATGGAACATATATGATGAAAATAAAAACTTTGTGGAAACAAGATGTCTTGGAGACCCTGATGAGTTTGACAAAAAACAAGCAGAAGCATTTGAAAGAGAGATGTTAAAATGGAGCTAATTTCATAAGATTAGTTCAGAACATCTTCAAAATCTCTTCAGGCTTCAATATTTTAATTCCTTTATATTCTTTCAATTTCAATAAATGCCTATCATAAGTTAGGATATAATCAGAAGAAGATTCGATAGCACATTCTATAACTTTATTGTCATCAGGATCATCTTTCACTATGTCTACTTTTTGTTTCGGTTCTATAAGCTTTGCAAAAAGCAATATTTTTCCAATTATATTTTTAGCTTCATCTTTGCTGTATTCAAAATCTCTTTCAAGCACTTCACCAGTTTCGTCAAGAATATTTTGTGTAGTAAATATTTCAGCATCTGAAAGAATAAGCTTCTTCAATAATTTATGTGCAACGCTGTAATCCCATTGAGTGGATGAAATAAGAAAATTAGTATCTACTGTAACTTTCATTTTATTTTCTTGATTTCCTAACTCTTTGAACCATTTCAGGCACATCGCTTTCTTTGATGCCTAGTTTTTCTGCCCTTTTTCTGCCCTCTAATGCAATTGCTCCTATTTCCTTAATTAAATCTTCTTTTGATGGAACTGATATCTTTTTCAATATGATTGCATCTTTAGAGGAAACAACGGAAAAAATAGTTCCCTCACTAGCTTTTAATTCTTCCCTTATATCTTGAGGTATAACGATTTGTCCCCTTGAGGACATTTTAATGGTTTCTGCTGGCATTTTGACCTCCAATATTCTTATTTTCTTATAGTAAGATATACTTATTTATAAACTTTTCTGTTTTTTACTTCTAAAAACAACGGAACCCCCCCTAACTAACAAAACGACGAAAACGAAATGCCCCCCTATCAGTCGTTTAGCCACTAAAAATTATTGAACTTAACTTATAGGGTTAAACGAAGTGGCAATCCCTCGAAAATTTTGTCGAGGAAAAATGAGGCAACCCACATTTTTCACTCCTGACAAAATTTTCAGAGATGGATTGGCATTTGGGAAAATGAGTGCAACGAAATTTTCCGCTTAATCGCTGTTTTCCGACCCGAGCGAAGCGAGAGTGCAACGTGGTCGACTGAGCGTAGCGAAGGAGAGGTTTTTCGTCTCCAAAAATTATTCTGCCGCAATTTTATAGATTAAATTTTATTTAAATTCACTTTTAGGCAATATCACAAAACTAGCACTAATTTTAGCAAATTTTTTACTCGTCATATCAAAGAATGTTAATTCAATAGTGTAATTGTCAGGACTAAGGTCTTTGCTGTCAATAGAGATATAATTGAATCCATTATATTCATCAAATGAATCTTGAAAAGCATTATCTCCATCAGAACCAAAAATTTCTTTTTCAACTTTGACAATATCTCCGTTGGAATTCAACATTTTATAGTCCATATTATAGATTATCCAATCATCTTTAGATAATTGTAAGCCTGAGATTTCGTGAGGTACCACGCAAGGCGTTGAAATATTTTGATAATATATATTATTTTTTGAGCTAAAACATTTATTGCCACTCAGAAAACCAAATGAGAGCCGTTTCACAATTAAATCTTGGTCACTATAATAATGGGAATAGTTAGTGGCATTCAATGTGGGAAATATCTCATTAAAAGTAAATACTCTAGATTGAACTTCAATTATCATAATTATGAAACTTATAATGGCTAGTAGTATTAATGAGAACAACATACCAAGTAGTGTCTTTGACGTACTTAATTTATAAGGTTTTTTTATTAGAAAGAATGTTATTATAATTGCCCATACAAACACAATAAATATATATAATCCCTCAACAATTGGGATTAATTGACTATTAAATAAATTATTATAAGGCAAGTACTTTAGCAGAAAAATAAGACTAAATATACTAGTTGATGCAAAAACTCTAAAAAATTTGATAAATTCTTCTTTACTTTTTAACATTCTTGCGACCAAGTGTATTGCCATTAGAAATAAAATTGTTAGTAGTACATCTTCTAGAATTACTCTAGTTAATGATTGAAGAAAATTTAGTTTTTTATCAACTATGTCAGCAATACGAAATATTATTGTGTTGAATATAAGAAGTGCCAGTCCATATTTTGTTGCTTTTTTATCTTCTTTTATTTCATCTATTATTTTGAAATTAAAGAAAATTATTTTCAAACTCTTCCAAAGATATTGTAATAACCTCATAAAACATACAATTACACTATGGGTTTAAAATCATTTCTATAAATTATCTGAAGTTTAAACGGTGGCAGAATAAAATAATTTTTGCGAAGCACTAAAGTGGAGACGAAAAATCTTGGAAAATGTTGTATGGGATTAAGCGAAGTTGAATTTTGAGAGCTGAAAAAATTGAGGCAACCCACAATTTTTTCCTCCAAAATTCAATTTGGGTGAGCAGGGGAAAATGCTTGGCATTTTAGCGAAGCGACCCTGCGAACCGCTTAATCGCTGTTATATTCTTTGCCAGTTACATAGTTCTGGCAAATTTCGTTCCGAAAAGTTTTAGGGGGTAAAGGTGTATCACCCAATTCTAATGTTCATAGCAATATAAGCTGTTATTGGTGTTACCACAAGATAAAATATTGTAAACCATCGTAAAATCTTGCTTATCCAATATTTTTTGAGAATTTTTGATTCACCTAAATAAGCTATGGTGATTAGGATTGCTAAAGAAAAAAACTCGCTCCACATATTAACACCGAAAGGCCAATCTACCAATTCAACCATATTTTCAGAAAAAGAGAATCCCAGATAACCTAAATAGCCATAATCATAATGGGATGAGAGGATGTTTGTCATAGTAGATATCAATGAAAATATGACCACTATGATGGTTAGATAATAATTCTGCAATATTTCTTTTATATGAACAGAGAATTTTCTTTCAACTTTATTTGGATTTTTCATTATTTTTATTAATTCTTGTAAATTTCTTTTACTTTTCCGTTCATTGCTATTTGCATATAAATAATTTCCTAAAAAGTTATCCACTTTACCCCCTAAAATTGAATATAAC
>JAGVXS010000044.1 GCA_018303685.1 Candidatus Woesearchaeota archaeon | reverse complement strand
AAAACAGCTTTACCCAGCCTCTGGAATGTTGAGGAAATGGCGTAAATCCGCCTAAAGCCAAGGCATTCCTAATTAAAGAGGCTTTGAAAAAAAACGCGAAAGCAAGGGTGAGTAAAAATGGAAAGTAGAAACGTGCCTGAAAAGAAATTCAGCACAGGAGTTATAACTGCCACAGTCTGGCAAAACCAGGGTAAGGGCAGAAACGGGGAAATAGTGGGATACAGAACTGTTTCTTTGCAGAGGAGATATAAAGACAAAAACGGCGTATGGCAAACCGCTAACTCTCTAAGG
Source organism: Candidatus Woesearchaeota archaeon (assembly GCA_018303685.1). Lineage (GTDB taxonomy): Archaea > Nanobdellota > Nanobdellia > Woesearchaeales > GW2011-AR4. Next base: position 5,639 of record JAGVXS010000044.1, on the reverse strand, counting down.
GTTAATGATCTGCCAAGGGCGTCATTGGTGCTGCAGAAAGCATACGAGTATCTTGTTCTAAGAGAACAGGCAACTGCTTCTGACTATGAAGTAGACGAAGACATCATAGAAGAGGTTATTTAGCCTCTTTCTAAACCAAAAGTATAAAAAACAAAGGTGATTATAAAATGGAACAAGAAGTAATAGAAGTTGAGCCAAACAACAGAAGGAAAAAGACATTAAAGATGGAAAAGGAAGAAAAGACAATCTATGACTTGCCGGGAGTAGGCGCGGCAACAGCTGAAAAGCTCATTGCAGTCGGGTTTTCTGACCTGATGAGCATTGCAGTCGCAACACCAGCAGAATTAATTGATGCAACCGGCATGGGAGATGCATTGGCAAAGAAGATGATTGCAGTTGCAAGGTCTTCACTGGAAATGGGCTTTGAGTCGGGAGAAGAGCTCCTGAAAAGAAGGGAAAAAGTCCAGAGAATAAAAACAGGAAGCAAAAACTTTGATGCATTGCTCGGCGGCGGCTTGGAAACAGGCGCTATTGTGGAATGCTTTGGAGAATTCGGCTCAGGCAAAACCCAGATTGGGCATGTTTTGGCAGTAAACAGCCAGTCAATTGAAAAAGATGCTGTTGCAGTTTATATTGACACTGAAAACACTTTCAGGCCGGAAAGAATAATCCAGCTGGCAAAAGGCGCAGGACTGGATGAAGAGCAAGTGCTGAAAAACATCAAGGTTGCTCGGGCTTACAACTCTGACCACCAGATGCTGCTGGCAGAAAAAATAGAGGACTTGATCAAGAAGCAAGGCATGAATGTCAAGCTTGTTGTGATTGACTCATTGACAGCCCATTTCAGGGCAGAGTTTATCGGCAGAGGGACATTGGCAGACAGGCAGCAGAAGCTGAACAAGCACATGCACGTATTGCTGAAGCTTGCAGACACCAACAATCTTTGTGTTTATGTCACAAACCAAGTCATGGCCAAGCCTGACATGTTCTTCGGCGACCCGACACAGGCAATTGGCGGGCATATCGTTGCGCATGCCTCGACATTCAGAGTTTACCTCAGAAAAGGCAAGAAAGGCACAAGAGTTGCAAAGCTCATTGACAGCCCAAATATGCCTGAAGGCGAAGCAGGATTCTATGTTGATGAAACTGGAGTAAAAGACGTAGAATAATTTTTTCTTATTTTTTATTATTATCCAAAAATAAGCCACCTTTTTACGAAACCTTTTTAATCACTTCTTTAATAGTTGAATATATGGTTTATCCAATTGTAAAATTAACAATACTGCCAATCTACAGGCTCTGGACAAGGAAAATAGAAGGCGCTGAAAACATACCTAAAAACAAGACATTCATAATTGCGGCAAACCATTCAAGCTATTTTGATGTCTTTCTTATTCCCAGCATTCTGCTGCCTAAACTTAACAAAAGAATGCACGCTTTGGTAAACAGCTATTACTGGAATGGATTTATCACAAGATTTTTCCTCAACTTGTGGCAGTGCATCCCGGTTTATGTCGGGAAAGAGCCGAATGCAAAGGAAAAAAACAAGCTGGCTTTGGAAAAAGCACTGAATTACATAAATCAAGGACATACGATGATGATTTTTCCCGAAGGAAGAAGAAGCGACGGAAAATTATTAAAAGGGCATACAGGGATTGCAAGACTCGCATTAAGTGCAAAAATTCCTGTGCTGCCCTGCGGAATAACGGGTGCAAACAAGGTTCTGCCAAAAGGAAAATTTTTTCCGCGATTAGTGAGATGCGAAGTAAAAATTGGAAAATTAATATATTTTAATAAGTACTATAACAAAAAATCCGGTAAAAAGACTCTTGAAGAAATAACAAGGAGCATAATGAAGGAAATAGGGAATTTAACAGGGCAAAAATACAATTACTAAAATGGTGTACCCAATAGGAAAAAGGATAATCCCCCCAATAGTGAAATTTTGGATTAAGCAAGCCAATGGATTGCAAAATGTTCCTAAAAAGGGCGCATTTATAGTAGCTGCAAACCATGCAAGCTACATGGACCATTTCATAATAATGTCAACTTTAGTTCCTTACTTAGACAGAAAGATACACCATTTGGCTAAAAAAGAGCATTTTGATAATATATTCAAGAAAATATGGCATACATGGGTTGGAGCAGTTCCAATTGACAGAGAGAGTGGCGGAAAGGAAGCGTTAATGTGGGCTATAAAAGCCCTGAATCAAGGGAAAATTATTGCTATTCATCCAGAAGGAACGAGGACATTGACAGGCAAATTGCAAAAAGGAAAAGTCGGAGTTGCAATATTGGCTTTGACAGCAAAAGTTCCTGTAGTCCCGATAGGATTGATAGGCGCTTTTGAAATACTTCCAAAAGGGAAATATATTCCAAAGATGAGAAAAGCAACAATGAACATTGGCAAGCCAATGGCATTCGGGAAATACTACGGCAAAAAGATTAATAAAAGAATGCTGAGAGAAGTTACAACAAGGATAATGAAAGAAATTGCAAGATTGTCAAAACAAAAATATAATTTCAAATGAAAAAAATCTCAGTCATAGGGGCAGGCTCGTGGGGAACAACTCTTGCAGTTTTGCTGGGAGAAAAAGGCTTTGATGTAAAGCTGTGGGCAAGGAGGGAAGAGCTTGCAAACGGGATTGAAAGCAAAAAAGAAAACATGCAGTATCTCCCCGGAATAAAAATACCGGGCAATGTCATTGCAGACCATTCTTTAAAAAATGTTCTTGAAAGCTCTGAAATGGCAATAGTTGCTATCCCGTCAGAGTTTTTTAGAAAAATATTGAAGGATATAAGGCCTTTTTTTAACAATCAGATTATTGTCAGCGTCACAAAGGGCATAGAGCACCATACCCACAAGAGAATGTCGCAAGTCATTGAAGACGAGCTTGGCAAGGCGAAAATAGCTGTGCTTTCCGGACCAAATCACGCAGAAGAAGTCAGCGCCAAGATGCCGACTGCAAGCGTTGTTGCAAGCAATGACATGAAAACAGCAAAGCATGCTGCAGAGTGCCTTGCAACTCCTTACTTCAAGCTTTACTGCCTGAATGATATTGCAGGAGTTGAAATCTGCGGAGCCCTGAAGAACATACCTGCAATAGCCACAGGAGTTTGCGACGGGTTTGGATTCGGGGACAACGCACGAGCGTCAATGATAACGCTTGGCCTGATGGAGATGAACAATTTTGGAAGGCATTTTGGCGCAAAAAGAGGAACCGTTTATGGGCTTGCAGGAGTCGGAGACTTGATTGCGACCTGCACCAGCAGGCACTCAAGAAACAGATTTGTGGGCGAGCAGCTTGCAAAAGGAAAGACAATGGAAGAGATAAAAAAAGAGATGCATGGCATGATTGCGGAAGGCGTCCCCACAACAAAGGCTGTTTACGAGTACAGCAAAAAGCACGGCATAGAAATGCCATTGGCGCAGCAGGCTTATGAAGTCCTTTTTGAGAAAAAAGATATAAAGCAGGCAGTTAAGGATTTGCTGAGGCTTGTGTGATTACTCCTCTGTAAAATCCTCGAGCTTTTCCTTCAGCTCCTCACCTTCTTTCAGATTACCTTTCAATTTCAGGAACTCTTTTATCAGGATGTAAAACAACAAGCCAAGGCTTTTCTTGCCCTTGTTGTTGCAGGGCACAACCAAGTCAATGAAGTTTGACATGTTGTTCGTGTCGCACAGCGCAATCACAGGAATTCCAACTCTCACTGCGTCAAGGACTGCGTTCCTGTCAGGCCATGCATCAACAACAAACATGACTTTTGCCTCTATGTACCTCTCAAGGTTCGGATTTGTCAAAATCCCAGGTGGGTATCTCCCTGCAAAAACCCTGATGCCAGCCAGCTTGCCGAAAAGCTCGACTGCTTTCCAGCCGTTTTCTCGCCTGCAAACAACCAAGATGTCTTCCGGGCTGTATTGCGCAAGGAAAGAAGCAGCAATCCTTATTCTTTCATCAATCTTCTGCAAATTCAATACTGATAATCCGTCAGGCCTTGTCTTGTAGATGAACTGCTCCATAGCCTTTGTCCTGAACTTCGTGCCTATGTGTATCCCCGACTTCAGATACACGTCCCTTGGAACCAAAAAGCTCTCGTCAGCCATTTCGTTGAAATTTTAATAATACATTTTCAGTCCAGAATTCTGAACTGCTTTTATCGCCCGCAGTCTGAGCAGCTTGCGCTCTTAGGCAATACCAAACAGGATAGCATGGCTATTTAAAAATGTTGCGAAAAAATTTATTTTTATGAAACTCTGAAAATTTTCAATTTTCGGCAGTTACTGGGAATTAAACAAAGCCAAATCCCCGTAAACAGCGCCTTTCGGGCTTAATGCTGACTTTACCAGCCTGAAGTCCTTAACTTCAATTCTTTTATTTTCAACTTTTATTTTTTTAACCTGATCAACAAAGGCTTTCTTGTCTTCAGGGTATTTAACTCTGGCCAGTGTGATGTGGGCTTTGAAGTCTTTTTCCTTCCTGAACAACGGCTTTAATGCTTCATCAATTTTGTTCTGCAGCTCTAAGATCCTGTCTTCCGGCTTCAGGCCCACCCAGACAACCCTTATGTAATTTTCAGTCGGAAAAATCCCAATCGAGTCAAGAAAAACAGAAAAAGGCCCAAATTTTACATTTTTCAAAATTTCAACGGCTTTTTCAGCTTTGTCAGGCTGGACTTCCCCAAGAAACTTCAGTGTGATGTGGAAAGTTCTTGTAAGGCTTAATTTGGCGTTTCTTGGCAGTAAATCCTGCAAATAAACAAAATAATCCTTCAATTCATTAAAATCAATTGCGATGAACAGCCTCATAAAAATGCCTTAAGGCTGAATGTATTTAAATCTAACTCAATATAAAATAAAAAGAAAAAGACCGTTAACTCCCTTCCTCGCCAAAATCCTCTGTATCCTGCCCGCCGTATTCTTCTCCCTGAGGCTCTTCTGCTGCTTCGTAGCTTTCCTCAGCCGGCTCTTCAGAGGATTGAGCCTCCTTCTGCTCGCCTGAGCCCTCTCCAACAACCTCGGCAAAGCCGACTTTCTGCAGCACTCTTGTCACTCTTATCTTGACCTCGTCACCCTGCTTCGTTCCCGGAACGAACAATACAAAGCCGTCCTTTTTTGCTATGCCGTCGCCTTTCTCACCGACAGCTTCTATTTTCACATCCAACTCGTCGCCGACCTTTACAGGCGCGAAACTTCTTGGCCTAAAGCTGCCTTTTCCTTTCTCGTATCTCATTTCTATTTACCTCTACCTATTTAATACTATCTTGAATGCAATTCAGGACTCAGCATCCCAAAAACACCCATATAATTTATGTTAATCAAGTAATATTTAAAGGTTGCGGGCTAAAATCTTAAGCCGCCGTCAACCCTTATGGCTTCCCCTGTTATGTAGCCTGCTTTCGGAGAAGCCAAAAAAACAACAACATTTGCTATATCCTTTGGTGTTCCAATCCTGCCAAGAGGGACCATCCTGTCAAGCTCCTTCTTTCTTTCAGGTGGTATATCCCTTATAATGTCCGTATCTATAAGCCCTGGAGCAACAGCATTGACAGTAATGCCGTGCTTTCCAAGCTCCTTTGCAAGCGACTTTGTAAAGCCTATGATGCCTGCCTTTGATGCAGCATAGTTTGATTGTCCGAAA
>JAGVXS010000034.1 GCA_018303685.1 Candidatus Woesearchaeota archaeon | reverse complement strand
TACGCTGTCATGGTTAACGGCATTGACTCCATTGCACTGACAAAGCTTGACGTCTTCACTACAATTGACAAGTTGAAGATTTGCGTTGCTTACAAGCACAAAGGCAATATACTTAAAGATTTCACGACAAGCATCAAAATCCTGCAGAACTGCCAGCCTGTTTATGAAGAGCTTGATGGCTGGTGGGACGACATTACAAAAGTAAGAAGCTATGACAGGCTACCGAATAATGCAAAGAAATACCTGAGAAGGATTGAGGAACTTCTTAAAGTGCCGATTTCAATAATCTCTGTCGGCCCGAAAAGAGAGCAGACGATTGTGGCGAGAAGTGAGTTTTTGGTTTGAATTATTATTTAATTTCTCAAAAAATTGGTGGTAACTGATTGATTTAATAAAGGGACTAGTTATTAAAATGTTAAAGAAGGTTAGTGTTGTAATACCAACATTCAATATGGCTTCAACATTAGGCAAAGCCATAGCTAGTGTACTTTCACAAAGTTATTCACCACTGGAAATAATTTTAGTAGATGATGGTTCTACAGATGCTACACAAGCAATTGTTGACAAAATTAAAGAAACAAGTCCTGAAAAAATTTTGTATACTCGTCAAGATAATACTGGTAAAAGTTCTGCTTTAAATGCAGGAATTAATAATTCCACTGGAGAATTCATAGCTTTTTTGGATGCTGATGATACGCTTCCAAGGCACAGCCTTGAAGATAGGGTAAATTTTTTAGAGTTCAATCCACAGCTTGATGCTGTTTTTACCGATACGAATTTTCAGGATAGCAAAGGCAATACTTATTCAATAAGAAGACCGCCAAAAAATTTAAGCCAATCGGAATTAGCATTTGCTTTTTTATCTGCAATAAAAACACCCTTTCATTTAATGTCAATGATGTATAGGGGGCCAGCTTTTAAAAAATATAGTTTGTTTAATCAGAAATATAATAGAGCACTAGATATTGATTTTGCTTATAGGCTATTATCAGAAGGAAAAACCGGTTATTTGCCCAGGGCCACATACAATTATGCTACAGCTACTCATGATCTACCTACTCGATTGAAGAACAGGTTTAAGGCAGCATTAGAAAAAACACATATTATTTATTCCCATACTCTGGGAATTCAGCGAGCATATCTTTTAGCACTAAATTTTATGATTCAAACAGCTAAGTTAGGTTATGATATTTATTCCCATGCTAAGTATGGTAAATCTTAACTAAACCTTCTCCACCACTAGCTTTCCCTTCTCAACCTTAAGCACAACCTCGTCTTTCTCGCCGAATTTTGAGATGTCGGTAACAATTTTCGGCAGCAGAATCCTTGAAGCCCTGAAGTCTAAATTGGTTATTATCTGCTGCGCTATCTCGCCGCTTAATCCCAAGTCCTCGAAAATTTTTAATGTTGCTTCGTCCCTGTCCCTTGCAGAAAATATCTCTGACTTTTCAAAAAGGTATTTTGCAATCTTGTCAGCAATGTTTATGCTTGTGGCTTTTGTTATGCCCTGCAGTCCAGGCGATAAATTTGCCTCTATAACCAAAGGCCCTTTCGGGCTCTCAAGCATGTCAACAGCGCATATCTCCGCTCCAATTGAAATTGCAGTTTCAATCGCTATCCTTTTAGTGTTCTGGTCAAGCACGCACGATTCTCCTGTGCCGCCTGCGTGGATATTTGCCCTCATCTCGCCTCTTACAGCCTTTCTTTTCATGGAAGCAATAACCTTGTCGCCAACAACAAATGCCCTTATGTCAACTCCCCCTGTTTCTATGTATTCCTGAATTAAAAATGGCTGCTTCAATGCAATCAGGGCATCAAGCATTGAGGAAGCTGCTGCAAAGCTTTCTGCAAACATCACGCCTTTGCCCTGTGTGCCGTGCGGAAACTTAAGGACAATGGGGTAATTGACCTCATTCAGAATTTTCTTTGCAGCCCTTGTCGAGGAAGCGAGATATGTTGCTGGCATTGGAATGTTAAAATGCTGCAAAGCAAGATGCGTCAGCAGTTTGTCATGCCCGATAGTGAAAGTTTCTGGCTTTATTGGGATATAAGAAGAGCGGCACAATGTCCTTGTCACAGAGCGCAGCAACGGCGCATACCTAAACGAGCCTCTCGGGTAGATGCAGCTGTACTGCGGCAGTTGCTTTCCCTCATATAACACATCCGATTTGCCTCCGCCTAGATTTACTTCAACATCCCTCAAGTCTATATTGTCAACAGAGTCAAAATAGCTCTTCATAGCCTCGATTACCATCATCGAGCTTTTGCTTCCAAGGGACATAACAGCGGCTTTCATTTTGTAGGGTCAATCAAAAATCCATCCTTTAAAATATTCTGCCCGATTAAAATCCTGTATTTCATATGGGCCCTGTCCGCCAAAGTGAACTCTGACCTTATTTTCTTGCCCGCTAACTCTATTTCTGCTTCAATTATCGGGCGAAGCTTTGAGCCATGCGCTGATTTGACTAGTTTTGACTTAATAACAGGCCCCAGCCTCAATTCAGCTGCAAGGTTTGTGTCTATGGAGCTTTTAGTTGCGCCTGTGTCTATTTTAGCGATAACGCTCTTGCTTCCATTATGGTGATTAACTTTGACTTTTTCAGCCAATCCAATGACTACCTTGCCATTCAATACCTTATAAGCCCCCATAAAACTGATAGAAATAAAATGGTTTATTAAGTTATTGGTTTTCCGGAAGCAGCTCAGCTTCCTTAACTCCTTCAGTGCCCTTGATTTTGCCCAATAATTTCTTAACTCTCTCAATCCTGCCCTTCACGACAATTAATTCCAAGCATGTGTGGTGGTCCAAGTAAGTGTGCATTGAAGAAACAATCTGGCAGTGGTAGTCATGCTGCAGGTTTGACACGTTCTTGCTGTAATGCCCGACACGCTGGTCATAGACAACTTTTATTGTCCCAACAATCTGGCTTTCGTGCATATGGGTCAGCCTGTCCCTTATGATGTCGTTGATTGCCTCTGACCTGTTCGTGTACCCTTTTTCTTTCAGGAATTTGTCAAATAATTTCAATAATTTCGGCTCAAAAGATATCCCCGTCCTTACGACTTTGTCCATAGCCTGTGAATTTGCATGCTGCTTTAAATATCTTTCGTAACACGATTGCAAAAAGCGTAATATTTATATAAACTCTGCATATACTGCCATGTATGCTGGAATCAATATCATTTATGGCTCTTGCTCTGGCGCTAGGGTTCAGGCACAGCTATGACTCTGACCACTTGATTGCAGCCTCAAACATATTAAGGAAATCGGATTCAATGAAATCCTCAGTAAAAATCGGCTTTAGCTGGGTACTGGGACACATGCTTACAGCAGCAATCGTAACAATAATACTTTTTATCTTTAAAGAGTCTTTTTTGAGCAATGTCCTTCCACATTTCGAAAAAATTGCAGCAATAATGCTCATGGTGCTTGGAATTTTAAGCTTGAAGGATTTTTTAAGCCTTCATTCCCATGCACATAGGCATGGAAACATAGTTCATTCACATCCCCATATTCATCTTAAAAGACATCACGACAAGCATTCCCACAGGCATATGTTTGGAGTTGGTGTTGTGCACGGGCTCGCAAGCAACAACGAGCTTTTGATGCTGTTTACTGCCTCGCTTGCAGTCACATCGCTTGCAGGCTTGATTGCGGCAATTGGGCTGTTCAGCTTTGGCGTTGCCCTTGGAATGCTGCTTTTTGCGTTTGTCTTTTCATACCCCCTGATAAAACTGCACAGCGAAAAAATATACAAGCTTGTTTCTTTAGGCACAGGTTCAATTGGAGTGATTTATGGGACTTTGATGCTGTTTGCTCTTGCGTAAAATGGACAAGGAATTAACCAGAAAATACGAGGAACTGGTGAATTCAATAAGCAGGCTGGGCAGCGCAATAGTCGCATTTTCAGGCGGGGTTGACAGCGCCCTTGTCTTAAAGGCTGCCCATGATGCTTTGGGAGATAAAGCTGTTGCTGTGACAGCTGACAGCCCGTCATTGCCAAGAAGGGAGCTGGAAGAAACAAAAAACACCGCAAGACAAATTGGCGCAAGGCACCTGATAATCAAAACAAAAGAAACCAAGAATGAGGATTATCTCAAAAACCCGGGCAACAGGTGCTATTACTGCAAGTCCGAGCTTTACACAAAGCTGAAATTGGTTTCTGAACAACTTGGGGTTAAAAACATCCTTAATGGAACAAATTTTGATGATTTAGGTGATTATAGGCCAGGATTGAAAGCAGCAGATGAAAGTAATGTAATAAGCCCGCTGAAAGATGCAAAAATCACAAAAAATGAAGTAAGGCAACTGGCAAAATACCTTGGCTTAGAAATCTGGGACAAACCATCATCTCCGTGCCTTTCTTCAAGAGTGCCTTATGGAAGCGAAATAACAATGGAAAAACTGGCAATGATTGAAAAAGCTGAAAATTTCCTAAAGGATTTTGGGATAAAAGAATTGAGGGTAAGGCATTTTGGCAGTTTGGCGAGAATAGAAGTCAACGAGGCTGATAAATCAGCAATAAATAGCAATCTTCAATTAATTGAAAAAAAATTCAATGAAATTGGGTTTAATGAAATTGAAATTTCAGATTTCAAAAGCGGAAATTTAAACTTGGTGCTGAATGTACGAGCAGAAAATTAGGGAAGTAATGCATGGTGTAAAAAATAATAAAATTAAGGTAGATGAAGCTGTAAAAAAGCTGAAATTTCTCCCGTTTGAGGACATCGGCTTTGCAAAAATAGACCATCATCGCGCTTTGAGAAGGGGGTTTCCTGAAGTTGTTTTCTGCCAGAATAAGACAACAGAGCAAGTTGTTGCAATAGTCAAAAAATTAGCAGCCATCAATTCAAATGTTTTGGCAACAAGGGCGGCAGAGGAAATGTTCAATGAAGTCAAAAAACATATTAAAAATGCGCTATACAACAAAATTTCAAGGACAATAATAATTCAAAATCAAAAAAATAAAATCAAAAAAAACGGCAAAATACTTGTTCTGAGCGCAGGCACTTCTGACATTAATGTTGCGGAAGAAGCGGCAGTTGTTGCAGAGGCAATGGGCAACAAAGTGGAAAGAATTTATGATGTAGGTGTGGCAGGACTGCACAGGCTGCTTAGCAATAAAGAAAAAATTGATGGAGCAGGCGTGCTTATAGTAGTTGCAGGAATGGACGGCGTGCTGCCAAGTGTTGTATCAGGATTGTTCAGCAAGCCCATAATTGCAGTCCCAACCTCTGTCGGGTATGGGGCTTCATTCAAGGGCATTGCTCCTTTGCTTACAATGCTAAATTCCTGCTCGCCGGGTGTTGTCGTAGTGAACATTGACAATGGGTTTGGAGCAGGGTATTTTGCCAGCATGATAAATAAATAAAAATGAAAACAGCATACTTTGATTGTTTCAGCGGAATCAGCGGTGACATGATAATTGGAGCTTTGATAGACTTAGGACTAAATGTTGATTTTCTAAAAAAAGAATTGGGAAAATTGAATTTAAAAGGATATAAAATTGAATCAAAAAATATTGTCAAAAATGGCATTTCATCAACAAAATTTGACTTGATTGAAGAGCATAAGCACCATGGCGAAAGAAATCTGAAAGAAATCAACAAAATAATCGATAACTCTAAATTAGATAATGAATCAAAAAATACAATAAAAAAAATATTCCAAAAAATCGCTGTTGCAGAGGCAAAAATCCACAAAAAGCCCATTGATAAAATTCATTTTCACGAGATTGGGGCAATCGACACTATAATTGACGTGGCAGGCGCTGTTATTGGCCTTAAAAAACTCGGCATAGAAAGAATTTACTGCTCAAAACTGAATGTTGGAACTGGATTTGTTGAGTTTTCCCATGGAAAATTCCCTGCGCCTGCGCCTGCAACTGCTGAAATATTGAAAGGCGTGCCGATTTATCACAATAACATAGAATCAGAGCTTGTTACTCCGACTGGTGCTGCGATAATAACTGCATTTGCTGAAAAATTCGGAGAAATGCCTGCAATGAAGGTTGAGAAAAT
>JAGVXS010000016.1 GCA_018303685.1 Candidatus Woesearchaeota archaeon | reverse complement strand
ACACTATCGACAACTTTCTGCCCCTTTAATTTATTAAACATCTCAAATGCCTCTTCAGGACTATAATTTTCATGCACGACAGCCCTTACAGCCTGTATCATTGCAACTGGATTCTCTGACTGGAATATATTCCTGCCCATGTCAACTCCGGCAGCGCCCCTGCTTATTGCATTGAAAGCCATCTGCAATGCATCCTTTTCAGGAATCTTTTTTCCGCCTGCAATGACAATCGGCACAGGGCATCCTCCTACAACCTTTTCAAAATCTTCCTCGCAATAATATGTCTTAACAATATGAGCGCCGATTTCCGCCGCAATCCTGCACGCTAATCCAAGATATCTTGCATCCCTTGCCATTTCCTTGCCAACCGCAGTTATTGCAAGCACAGGCATCCCATATTCCTCTGCTTCATTCACCAGCCTGCCAAGGTTTGAGATAGTTCTGTCCTCGTTTTTTTCTCCGACAAATATTGATAATCCAACGCCGACTGCATTCAGTCTTAGTGCTTCCTTCATTGAAGTTGTTATGTCCTCGTTTGAAAGCTCTCCCAAAACGCTTGGTCCTCCAGAGACTCTCAGAAAGATTGGAGTATTCGTGCTCGGGCTTATACAGTTTCTCAAAACGCCCCTTGTAACGAACAAAGAATCGCAATAAGGCAATAAAGGCATTATTGTCTCTCTTGGCTTTTTCAAGCCTGTCGTAGGACCCTGAAAATAGCCGTGGTCAACAGCAAGCATCACAGTCCTGCCGCTCTTCTGATTGAAAATCCTTGCCAGCCTGTTTTTCATCCCCCAGTCCATTTTATAATTGGTTAAATAATATCAGTTTATAAAGGTTGTTGGTTTTCGTTTCTAACAAATCTTCCAATATCTTCCCTCGTTGGCTTAATTACACCCTTCTCCGTTATAATTCCGGTTATATATTTTGCAGGCGTGACATCAAATGCAGGGTTTTTTGCAGGGCTTTCTTGCGGAGCAATCCTGAATTTCCCTATTTTCTTATTTTCGTCAATCCCATTAATATAAAGAACTTCATCTTGACTTCTTTCTTCAATTGGAATTCCATCGCCGTTTTCTGCACTTAAATCAAAAGTTGACAACGGTGCTGCAACATAAAACGGCACATTGTTTTCCCTTGCAAGAACCGCTTTCTCATAAGTCCCAATCTTGTTTACCACATCGCCGTTCATTGCAATCCTGTCAGCTCCCACAATAACCATATCTATTTTTCCTTTTTTCATAAAAAATCCTGCAGCGTTGTCAGCAATTATTGCATGGGGTATTTTTCCCTGTGAAAGCTCCCATGCAGTCAAAGAAGCTCCCTGGTTTCTTGGGCGTGTCTCATGCCAAGGCGCCTGCATTGCAGTGTGTTAAAATGTTCTGGTTATTTTTTATTAGATTATTTCCGTGCTCTCCTATCTGCCTGCACATTTCAGCGCTCCAGTCAGCATATTCATTTGCGGCTTTTAGCGCATATTTCTTTGCAATATCTACGTCAAAATTATCAAGAGCCTTATTTAAGACAAAATCAATTCCGAAAAATAGGTCATTTGCAGTCGGCCTTGTCGATTTCAAAACATATTCCGCTTTTTTCAGGTGAATTTTGAAAATTTCAAAATCTTTGCCTGTGAATTCCAGAGCTGCCTGCGCAATTCCAAAAGCACCTGTTGCTCCGATTGCAGGCGCCCCCCTGACGATCATTGTTTTTATTGCATCTGCTGTTTCAATGTAGTTTTTGGATTTGTAAATCTCGAATTTATGCGGCAGAAGCTGCTGGTTTATCAGATAAACAAAAGAATCCTGCATCCAGACGGTTCTGTAATTCTCATTGTTGACGAGCATAAGGGTGAAGTAGTCTAACATTATTTAAAAGTTTATTCATAAAAAAATCAAAAAACTATAAATACCTACTAAAATTCTATCCATTCTATGGACCTTAAATCAGTAATCAGGACAATTCCCAACTGGCCAAAGCAAGGAGTGATGTTCAGGGACATTACAACTCTGTTTAAAGACGCAAAAGCATTCAACTACGTGATTGACAAGCTGTCTGAAAGATACAAAAACGACCATATTGATTTAGTCGCTGGAATTGAAAGCAGGGGTTTTATTCTTGGAGGCGCGATTGCCTACAGGCTGCACAAGGGTTTTGTGCCGATAAGAAAAGAGGGTAAATTGCCTGCAAAAACCAATAAGGAGCATTACGAGCTTGAATACGGAAGGGCAGTTGTTGAAGTCCATGTTGACGCAATTCCCAAAGGCTCAAGAGTTTTGCTTTGTGATGATTTGATTGCAACCGGTGGAACAGCATTGGCTGCATGCAAACTAATTGAAGGCCTGGGGGGCAAAGTGGTTGAGTGCGCCTTCATAATCGGACTGCCTGACCTGGGCGGGATGAAAAAGCTTGAAGAAAAGTATAAAGTGATTACACTTGTGGATTTTGAAGGGGAATAATCACTGCCTAGGATCCTTCCAGTCACTGCTGAAAGTTGCAAACCCAAGCGCTTTCGGAACCTCGACTTTTATGCCTTCGCATTCAGCAACATCAACTGCCTTTGAAATTGTGCCGTTGCAGTTTACAAAAAACTCGTCCCTGCATTTAACAACATCTTTGCCCTTTTCGCAGACTGCAGAGGTGAAAGTGCTGAATTCCAGTTGTTTTGCTTCCTGCTTTGGGTTGTTTTCCATGCTAATTCCGGCTTTCTCACTAAAGATAGCGGAAGCTATAAAGCCAAAAGAAGCCATAAATACAAGTACTGACACAAATATAACCAACCCCCTCATGCCATATACAAGGAAAGAACTAGTATTTAAATCTTTCGGTTTTTGCTACTCTAAAGTGGTTACTTCTCCACAATCTCCCCATACCCAATCAGCCTGAACCTGTTTCCTATGCGCCGGGAAATCGTAACTCTTTGCCCTGCGTCGGCGCACACAGGCAGCTTCAGCCTGCATTTTATCTTATTCTTTTTCAGCTCTATTACAACGCCGACAGTAGCAGCCGAGTTCACGTTAAGCATAAGAGATTCTGACATCTTGATGGGCTCGACGCTTAAGCCCTCTTTTGTGCCAACAACCCTCTGCAATAAATGAACATCCAAAATCAGTTCATTCCATACTTTTGGAAGTTTTCCTGGCAAGCCAACCACAGAGCCTGTCAGCTGGTCTGACTTCACAATCGAGGGATCAAGGGAAGTCAACACCCCCACAGAGCCACCAGGCCCGACTTCCTCGAGATTTATGCCGCCGGAATTAAGGCTTACAATCCTTGTTGCCAGCGGCTTCCACACCTGCTGGTTTTTCTCGACTAAAGTCCTCCCGGGTCTTATCTCAACCATGTCATTCACTTTTAATGTACCATGCTTCAGGCTTCCACCAAGAACCCCGCCAACCATCTTGTCATGGGTTATTCCGGGCTTGTTTATGTCAAAGCTTCTTGCAACAAGCATTATGGGTTCTTTGCCGGAGTCCCTTGCAGGCGTCGGGACATTCTCCTCAATCGCCTTTATAAGGTAGCCAAGCCCAACCCTGTGCTGGGCTGAAATCGGAACTACGGGGGCATTTTCAAAATCAGTTCCCTTCAAAAATTCCTTTATTTGCCTGTAATTTTCAAGGGCCTGCTCCCCGCTTACCAAATCAACTTTGTTCTGTATGATAATGACATGCTTGACGCCTATAATCTGAAGCGCCATCAAATGCTCCCTTGTCTGGGGCTGAGGGCATTCCTCGTTTGCAGCGACGAGGAGCAAAGCGCCGTCCATTATAGTTGCGCCTGAAAGCATCGTCGCCATCAATGACTCGTGCCCCGGGGCATCAACAAAGCTGACTTTTCTTAATGGGATGGTATCAGAGCCGTCAACCGGGCATTTTTCCTTTGTAGTGTAGGCTCTTACACCTTCGCACTTCTCGCATTTCCTGAATATGACATCGGCATAGCCCAGCCTTATTGTGATGCCGCGCTTGAGCTCTTCAGAATGAGTGTCTGTCCATTTGCCGCTTAACCGCTCAAGAAGGGTTGTTTTTCCATGGTCGACATGCCCAACCATGCCTATGTTAAGGGCTGGCTGCGCCTTAACTTCTTCCTGCAACTCTTGCTGCTGCTCATCTTTCTTCTTTCTAGCCATGTTTTAATTAGCGGTTTGCTAAGATTATATTGAAGCTGCTTTTGACATCATTTATGATTTTAAAAATCTACTCTTTTTTCTCTTCCTTGGCTTCCTTCTTTGCTTCTTTGTGCTCTTTTACTTCCTTCTTTTCCTGTTTTGCCTCGGCTTTCCCCTGCTTTTCCGCATTTTCAGGAACTCCAAAAATCTCTGCAAGCTTTTTAGTGCCTTGCTTCGTGACTTTAAGGTTTATCTGTGAAATCTTGTCGTGTATCTTGTGCCCGCACACTGTTTTTTTCTTTTTTATGCCCTTGCCTGCGCCGCCAAACCCGACTCCGCCGTAAATCACAAGCTTTTTCCTCAAGCCGAGAATTCCCTTCCTCATCGGAAAGCCGCAATAATCAGAGCCTCCTGTTATCTGGAGCTCATAGCCGCCAAGTTCAATCGCGTCGCCTTTTATGCTCTCCCCTATGTTCAAGCCGATAAACGGCTTTGCAGTGTTGTCCTTTACCTCCTTTTGGAATGTCCGCCCTGTCGAAGGGTCTGAAATGCAAAGTTTAAAGCTGGCCATTTTTGCCTCCTGTCCTAATCATAGATTATCATAATCAGATAAGGAAGTGAACAGTGCTTAATTTAAATAGTTTTGGGATTGTTTTAATTTCAAGAGCAGGAAATTGATTTGCAATTGCCGGGCTTGCTTTATTTCCTAGAATTTTGCCGTGGAAATCCCTGCGCCGTACCCTTCAGAGTAGCCTGAATGCCCGTCAATAAGCGCAACAAGCTTTTTGATGTAATAAAACGCAGCCAGCATCAGGGCAAAAGGCACTGCATTCATCCAGCCGCTGAAGTTGAATGAGAACATTGCAAACGGGAAAAGCATTGCCGAGAATAAAAGCAGCAGTGCCATCAGCAGGCTGTTGAGTATCCTTGTGCACTTTTTTATGTTCCTCGAGCTGTCCACGTTGGTAAGTATGACTGAAAGCGTGTGGTGTATCTCCCTAATCCTGTTCCAGGTGATTTTCAGCAGGTAAACCATCAGCATGGCGCTTGCCGCATAAAATGCATACAAAACAAAGGGGTGAAAATTAAGCCTCACTAAAGCGGATACCCTCCTTAAAGTAAAGAAAACAAACATTGCCAGCGCTGCGAGCATGAAAGCCATTTTTGAGTCTGCCCTGAGCTTTTTTGTGAAGAAGTTCTCTATTTCAGTCTGGTCAAAAAACTTCCTCATGTAGTTTGAAAGCCTCTCAAGCTTCAGCTTTGTTTTCAGCGGCACTCTTGAGTTCATGGAGTTAGATATGCTCTCGCTGTAGTTTATGCCAATGGACATCAGCACCGCGCTGATGAAAATTATAGAGGCTGTTATTGTAACCAAGTCTATGCCAAGCGAGAATTTCTCGCTTTCTTTTGCAACCAGCAGGGAGAACTCCCCGACAGACATCATTGCAATGCTTGAAAAGAAAGGCTGCTCGTTCCTGAAGTTTGCCAGCAGCATAGTCAAAAATCCTATTGCTATGAACCTTGAGATAAGCACGGTGAACATCAAAGCTGCGATGAGCGCAAGATTCAGCTCAATCACCC
Source organism: Candidatus Woesearchaeota archaeon (assembly GCA_018303685.1). GTDB lineage: Archaea > Nanobdellota > Nanobdellia > Woesearchaeales > GW2011-AR4. Next base: position 18,745 of record JAGVXS010000016.1, on the reverse strand, counting down.
TGAAGTCAACCATAGTTCCCATGGATATGAAGAACAGCGACGAGAAAATCAAGGCATACGGCTGTATGGCTTTCCCGTATTCTTTTGCATTCTGCAGCGACGCTATGAGGCTGCCGGCCAAAAATGCTCCTGCCGACGGCGTCAGCCCAAGCGAGAATGCAAAGTAGCTGAACAGGGAACCTATCCCCAGCGAGAGGAAAATCAGCACAGATTCGTCGCTGCTGTTTTTCAGTATTAAGTTTACCCCGTGCTTCAGAATCTTGATTGTGACAAAGTATGCAAATATCAAAATTGCAAGTGAAAATATTATGTGCTCAAACGTCGATATCACGCTTGTGCCAGGATCTTTTACTGCGGAGAAGAATGTAAGCGCTATGACTGCTATGATATCCTCTATTATCAGCACCGCAATCAACAGGGGAACTTCTTTCCTGCTGAACATCTCCTTCTGTTCAAGGACTTTCACGACAACAATCGTGCTGCTGAACGACAATATGACTCCTGTAAACAAGGCAACTTTTGCGCCGAAGCCCAGCAGCAAAGCAGTTTCATAGCCGAAAAAAAGAACAATGGCAAATTTCAGAAGCCCTATCAGTATAGATCTTGCGCCAATCTTCATAAGCTTTGATATGTCAAACTCCAGCCCTATAATGAATAATATGAGTATTGCGCCAAAGTCAGCCATCATGCTTATCATTCCGGCGTCCTGGACAAGATTGAGAAGATTCGGGCCTATAACTGCACCTACCAGCAGCATGCCGAACACAGCAGGCTGCTTAAACCTTGTCGCTATAACCCCACCTATGATAGCGCACAAGAAAAGTACTCCTAAGCTAATCAATTCTGTTGCCAATTTAACACTCTTGTGTTGAGTCAGATAAATAAAACTATCAAGCTCAACGATTTTTTACTTAAGTTTCTATATTGGTATACAAAAATGTATATTAATAGCCTTAAAATGTAAGTTACTTATATTTAAAGCTTTCGGTTGATTATATGCAAAATAATATGATTAAATTATTTACTATATGGAAATAAAATGGTCTAATTTGATTAGTAGCCCCCTGCTTCCCAAAAACTATTTAACTTACCTAGAATATTAACAAGCCATGGACAAGCGGAAGTCTTTTTTGAAGAGGTATGAGGTGCCAATAATAATTGTTGTAGCATTGCTCTTGATTTATTTGATTGTGATGTTTAATCAAAAGATAAATTTCCTGCTGGGCAATGAGCTGATAGTAAACCTTGCCCCTTCTGAAAAATCGCTCATAATGCATTACGGCGACAAAAGCAGGATTGACTTTGATGTTTCAATTGGCAATGTTGCATACTGCAAAGCGTCATGCTCCTACACTTTTACTGACAGGAGCGCGAACAATGCAATTGACAAAGGCGAGTTTATGCTTAAGAGCCAGCAGCATGTTGCAAAAAGCTATGAAGTCAGCGTCAAAAGGCTCGGCTCCGGACAGGATATTTACAGCTTTGATGTCCAATGCCGCAGCATACGCTCTTTCCTTTGCCTGACAAAAGGCGATGAAAAGTCAAGGTCTTCTCTTGTAACCCTGAACTATGACCTTACAGAAACCGAAAAGGAGCTTAAAAAAATCCTGAGGCAGAATGTCACTGAACTGCTTGAGCAGCTGGCTGCTGCTGATGTGATGCTGCAGCAGCTGAGCCAGAAATATTTTGAACTGGCTCACAAAGCTAACTTGCTTAATTTATCAAGCCAAAAGGCGGAAATCGACGACGCTTACGGCAAAACAAGGCTTTCCATAGAGAATCTCAGAAGCGTCTGGTCGGTTGAAGACTATACAAAATTAAGCCAGATGTTTAATGAAAGCTTTTTTGCAAGCCTGAACAGCATCAAAAAATCGATAGATGGCATGAATAGAAACATCGACAATGTTGTTTTGCTGCATAATGGATTATTGTCAAGATTGAGGATGATGGGCGGGAACCTGAATGAATTGAATGAATTTATAAACAGCCTCGAAGGCAATGAGGTGCTAACTGAATTTTCCATTAATATTGCCGGCTTTAATAATGTGTCATCATCGATGACAAACAACACATTTGAAAGCTACGGCAAAATCGAAGCCGGTATTGACAGCCTCGTGAAACAGGAGGTGTTGTTAATTGAGAGGACAAAAGCGCCTGCCATAGAGATATTCTTCAGCCTCGGGCACGCTTTAAAGCGCGAGAAAGACCTGCTGTGCAGCCTGAAGCAGGACTGCAAAGAAAACATTACCATAGGCAATGTAATAAAAAACAGCGAGGAATTTGCGGAAAGGCATCCTGACTCGCTGCAGTTAAAGCAAGCCTGCAGCGCATTGAGCGCACTGGAAGAAGGATACCTGCGCACCAGAAACGAGTCATTGGCAATCATTGAAGAAAAAAACGTAAGCTTTCCTGCAGACGATAGATTTTTGGAATTGGCGGACAGCTTAAGAGAGAATGAGCTGAGGAAGATAAATAATTCTTACTACGAGTCGTTTGAAAAAGTAAAATCAGGGAATAAGACTGATTTTGAGGTTATACGAATTGCAGAGCAGGCGCTGCCTAAAAACATAAGCAGCATAATGGCTTTGGATCATAATGAGTCCATAAACATTTCATTATACCTCTTATCAAAAATCAATGCCTCAGTACAAACATCGCGATTGATGGAAAAATGCTCAAGCCTCGGCAAGCCTGCGAAAAGCCTTGGCAGTTTCAATTTTGAGCCGATAAGCCTAAACATATCCTACAACCTTACTTCAAAAATAGACTCAAATCTGTCTGACAATCCACCGATTTGCTGCATATTCAGCAAATGCCAGCCGTGTTGTGTGGATGAAAGCTGCAAAAACGACCCGAAGACATTTCCGGTCATATTCCTGCACGGGCACTCCCTTGCAAAGGATAATTCTCCTGAATTTTCCCTTGACTCATTCAACAAGCTCCAGTCACGGCTTCAGGACGACGGCTACCTGAATGCAGGCATTGTCTCGCTGTACTCCAAAAACGAGCAGCTTCAAAAGGGCATATGGGGCTTGTCAGGCAGGCCTGTAAGTGTCAAGGCAAGCTATTACTATGATGCATTCAGGAAAGAGGACAGGTACGTAGTCGTGCCGACAAAGAGCGAAAGCATTGACACATATGCCCTGAGGCTTAAAGACATAATGGAGCTCGTAAAAGAAAGAACCGGCAAGCCCAAGGTTAACATAATTGCCCATTCAATGGGCGGCTTGGTGGCAAGAAGGTACATCCAGATTTTTGGCGCAGGCGATGTTGACAAGCTTATTATGGTGGCTACCCCAAACAAAGGAATTTCAGGCCCGGTAGGGGATTACTGCAGCCTGGTGGGCGAGAACAGGGAATGCAGTGAAATGCAGGAAAACAGCCTTTTCATCAACAAGCTGAATGACCCCTTAAGCCAGCCAGCCAATATCAAAATTTATGCAATAATCGGGCAGGGCTGCAAAATGAAGCTGGGAGACGGGGATGGAATTGCCCTGTCAAAAAATGCAGAGATGGAGAATGCCGAAATATTCAAAATAAACGGCACCTGCAGCAGCCTATTTGGAGAAAACCTCCATACAGAAATCCTCAATATAGATAAATATCCTGAGACTTACAGCATAATAAAAGGGATACTAAACAGGTAATTCGTCAGCCCTTTTTCAGGTAAACCGTCCTTGTAGGGAATGGTATAGTTATCTTGTTCCTGTTGAGGGCGTTGTATATGGCTGTTGTGGCAGCATCTTTTGCCTCTATTTTTTCATTTATGGACTTAACCCAGAAATGCGCCTTGAACTTAAGCGCGAACTCGCCCATTTCGGCAAAAATAACAACAGGGACGGGCTCTTTCAGCACATATTTTATTTTTTTTAATTCATCAAGCGCGATTTTCCTGGCTTTTTCGGGCTCAGAGCCGTACTTGACGCTAAAGTCAACAGTGGCTCTTGTTATCGGCAGCGGCTTGTGGTAATTGTATATCTTTGAGTCAGCAAGCTTGCCATTCGGGAGTATAACCAAGTCGCCGTCCCTGCTTTTTATTTTTGTGCTCCTCAATCCAATGTCTGTTACTTTGCCCTCTGTGCCGTCCTCGAGCCTTATGAAATCATCAACTGTAATGCTCTTGTCGACAATAAGGGATATGCCTCCAAAAATGTTGCCGAGAGTGCTCTGCAGGGCAAAAGCAACAGCAATTCCAGCAATACCAAGGCTTGCAAGCAAAGGAGCAACTTCAATTCCCCAAACATTAAGTATAAAAATCAGCCCTATAAGGCTCAGCGTTATTCTGGAAAACCTCTGGAACAGAAGCACAACCTCGTCATCAACCTTCGACTCGGTTTTTGCGGCAAACTTCCTGCCCCAGTTTATTATAAGTATGTCAAAGACGACAATGAATATGTAAGCAACCATCACAACAATCAGCGATGCAACGATATGCTCGAATACGTCCAGTATGTACGGCTTCACCTTGTGCGGAATTATCGCAAGCCTAAGCCCAAGAAGTATCAGTATAAGTGATATGGGCTTGTTTGTTTTGGAGACTATCAAGTCATCCAAGTTGGTTTTTGTCTTTTTGGTGAGCTGGAGTATCACCCTCTGGGAAATAAATACGACAAGCTGCGACAATGCATAAAAAATCAGGAGTATGATAGCAGAATGGAGGTACTTGTTTGGAGTAATATTGTCGAGCAATTCGAGAACCATGAAAAATGAATATCAAAAGAACTATTTATAGTTTTCGAAAGCCAAAGCCGCCGAGAGAATCATTACTTGATATTTTTATTGTCAGTAAGCTGTATCGTGCACGAGCAAGGAAGCTTCTTCGAGGCCCTTTCAAGCGCCTGCTTTGCAACCTCAAGATTCTGCCTGTCCACGCTCACCTGGAAAATTGCCTGCCCTTTTTTGACTCTTGCGGCCAAGCCAATCGGCTTGCCAAATGAATGCGCCATGCCTGAACTGAACCTGTCAGCGCCTGCGCCAGATGCAAGGGCGTGCTCCCTGAGAACATGATACGGATACACTTTCACTTTCAAGTGAAACCCGTTCAAGCCAAGATGCGTTTCCAGCAGCTTGTTTGAGGTTTGCCTTGCGCTTTCCAGCGCATTGTCCCTGATTTGCAAATCCGACTTTGAGAGCAGGTTTAAGGTAAATTTAAAATCCCTGCTTGCGTCTCCGGTGTCAAACCTGACTACCTTAACGTTCGGAGTCATCTTTATGTAAGACTTTGCCTTGAACTTTGACGTCCTTGTGTAGGGTCTTTCAAGCCTCCGGTAAGCGACAAATTTTCTGAGCCTTGCCATAGCCGATGAGATTTTTGGCCTGTTTTTAAATGTTGCTATCAATAGAATTTATAGGGCAGATTATATGAATCAAAATATTCCTAAAATAAGCCAATAAAATAAATAATAGCGTGAAAATTGATGAGTTCTGGATTATTTTTAGAAAGATTTATAAATGAGTTATCCAAATAAAATCTTAGCGCATTATAATTGCTGAAAAAGAGGTGAATGGATGTTCAATAAAAGGGCTTCTTTAGAAATTTCAATACAGGCTATTGTTATTATCGTGCTGGCTATGACCCTTCTGGGACTCGGGCTTGGATTCATAAGGGGGCTGTTCGGGAAAGTCGGCGAGATAGGCGGCGATGTGACTGATCAGGTAAAGAATAAGGTTCTGGAAGACTTGATTTCAGGCGACAAAAAGGTTGCATTTCCAAAAACCCAGATTGAGCTTGGCAAGGGGGAATCCACTATCCTGACTGTAGGCGTAAGAAACAAAAAGGATTCAACACTTAGCTACAAGCTCAGGTTCACCCCTGTTTCCTTCATACCGGCTTCAGGCACACAGGGCGGGACATTCCAAATCGAGAATCCACAATGGTTCCAGACGGCCCAGCCGCCAAACGGCTACAAGCTGGCTTCAGCAGAAGCTGATGTGAAAAACCTAAGGCTAAAAATACCAACCGCGACTCCTGCAGGCTCGTATGTTTTAAACTTTGAAGTGACTGATGAAAGCGTAGGAGTGGCAGACCCTGATTATATTTACGCGCAGAAAGACTTTTTTATAGTTGTAAAGGGATGAAACAATGAAAAGAAGATTATCGGAGCAGCAGGAATTTGAGATTATGAAGATGGTTTTGGACAAGTTCCTCTGGCTGGGGTTTGGAATAATGGCTTACGGGCTTTACCTGATGTACAAGGACGCCACACAAGCAGGGCTGTCGTGGATAATTGCAGGCGCGGTAATCCTGTTCATATTTTCATGGATTGTAGTCAAAGAGTATGAGATTATAAAATAACTGCTTCTTTGGTTTTGTTGATAATTTGCCTTTTGCCAAAAACACTAGGGATTACACCTTAGCAATTCCGACATTTCAAAAACTTTATATATAAGCGGAGCAACAGCAAAAATAGTCATGAATCATGATGAGGAGCGGTTTGAAAAAAAGCTAAAGAAGTTTTCTGTTTTGAAGCAATGCCCTAGGTGCAGGCAGCTGGCGCTGGCTTTCGAGGGCAATGCCGTACGCTGCTCAAACTGCGGCTACGAGGAAAAAATGCCCAGCTTAAGGGAGTGAATGACAATGCATTTCAAGGATCAGAGAGTGGGCGTGTTTGTCGATGTGCAGAACATGTATTACTCTGCCAAAAACCTGTACAACGCAAAGGTTAATTTTGCGCAGATACTGAAGGCTGCGGTTGGCAACAGGAGCCTTATAAGGGCAATCGCCTATGTAATAAAGGCCGACGTCAAGGAGGAGCAGAATTTTTTTGACGCGCTGGAAAAAATCGGCTTTGAGGTAAGGGCGAAGGATTTGCAGATTTTTGCAGGAGGCGCGAAAAAGGGTGACTGGGACATAGGATTGGCGATGGACACAATTGAGCTGGCGCCCAAGCTTGACACTATTGTGATTGTGAGCGGCGACGGCGACTATGTGCCTTTGGTTCAGCACCTGAGGCACGCGCTCGGCTGCAGGATTGAGGCTATTGCATTCGGGAAATCCAGCTCCTCGATGCTGAGGCAGGAATGCGACTCTTTCATAGACATGGACATTGACAGAAGAAGGTACTTGATTTTCAAGTAAGCGCTAAAATCCAGGAAACAGCGGCCAATAAAATGCTGGACTTGACAAAAGACACTTTTGAAGGCGAAATTTTGAAAAGCAGACTCCCTGCCCTTGTTGATTTCTGGGCGCCGTGGTGCGGGCCGTGCAGGGTAGTCAGCCCTGTCCTTGAAAAGCTGTCAAGCGAGTATGCAAACAAGCTGAAATTTGCAAAGCTGAATGTTGATGACAGCCAGGAGATTGCAGCGCAGCACGACGTGAGGGGAATACCCTGCATGATAATATTCAGCAGGGGAAAGGAAGTCGACAGGATTATAGGGGCTTATCCCGAAGCGCAGCTCAGGAGCAAGATAGACCTGATTTTAACTAAGGTATAATTAGAGTTACTTTTAAGTAGTTAAAAACAAAAAGTTTAAAAAGGAGAGTGCTTACAAAATGAACAGCCTAAACCCGTTTTTGGAGCCAAATGATGCTTTTGACTTTGAATTTGAGGCAATGTTGCTTGAGAGGAACAGCAGGGAAGCTGATTTGCTGATTAAGAAGGGCTACAGGATTAAAAAGCCCGTATGGGGCGGGCTTATCGCGTCTTAAGATGTACAAGGCAAAATTGTCAGAGGAAGACAAGTGGAACATACATTCTGAAGGCTACCATAGCTCCAAATACGCAGGCTCCCCACCGGACAGGAAAGACGACAAAAAGTACCACGAGCAAAAATACGGCCCCGGGGGAAAAGACCTCTCGTCAGACTACATGAGAAAAGAGGAGCAGAAGGAGAGGGATGAAAAAAATGCTACTGACGCTTTTGACCTTGAGGAAGAGAAAAAGGAAAAAGAAGCGATAGATGAGCAGGAAATACCGTTCAAGGCTGCAAGAATGGTTTTTGAAGAGGGCAGGGAAGAAGCCAAAAATGCCCCTAAAAAAAAGGATGCAAAAACGATCGAGGATGCAATCAAAAAGGCAGTCGAAGACGAGAAGAAAGTAATAATGATGGACAGCTAATATGGGATTTACATTTGCCTCTATAGCAAAATTCCTGATGATTCTTATTCTGCCGTTTCTGCTGTTCCTGCTTGTACTGAATTTCATGAGTTTTGACAGCTCGTTTTACCAAAAAAAATTCTCAGAATACAATGTGCAGCAGAATGTCCCAAATGCTTTTTCACTGCACGAAAAGGTGATGAATTTCGTAGGCGGAAAGAGCAACGAGCTTCCAAACGAATTTAACGAAAGGGAAAGGCTGCATTTACTTGATGTCAGGAATGCCGTCAGAATATCAACCCTGCTGCTTTACGCCCTTATTGCCCTGTTCATACTGCTCATTATAGCATCAGCATTCATACTAAAAGCTAACAACTACATAACAAATTTCGTCAGCAAGGTGCTTTTTTTCGGCGGCGTGCTGACAGTAGCCCTTGCGCTGGTATTGTTTTTTCTCATAAGCTCTGACTTTTCATCGGCATTCGAGTCATTCCACATGCTGCTGTTTGAGCAGGGAACATATTTGTTTGATCCTGCAAAAGAGATGATTGTAAATTTGTATCCCGAGCAGCTGTTCATGGACTTGGGCTTAAGGATATCAAAGAGCGTCATGCTGGCGTCTGCAGCCATTATCCTAATAGGCGCTGCCATGATACTAAAGTCCAAAAGCAAAAAGAATAAAAACAGGAAGCAGAACGATAAAACATAATAAAATGCAAAAACTCATAGCAGCAACCTGGAAGATGAACAAAACCATAGAAGATGCAATAAACTTCATCAAAGATTTTAAAAAATTGGCTGTAAATGTAAAAAACGCAGAAATCGTCATTTGCCCTTCTTTTACATCATTGCAGGCAGTTTCCAAAGAGCTGAAAAATACCAATATAAGATTAGGCGCGCAGAACATGCATCCTGAAGATTCAGGGGCTTTCACGGGCGAAATCTCGCCATTGATGCTTAAAGACTTGGGCTGTGAGTACGTCATCTTAGGGCATTCGGAAAGAAGGGAAATGGGAGAAAATGACAAGTTTATCAACAAAAAAGTTATTGCAGCATTTAAGCATGACATTAACCCCATTTTGTGCGTTGGTGAAACCCTCGAGCAGAGGCAGAAAGGGGAAACAGAAGACGTTCTTGAAGACCAGCTTATTAGCTGCTTAAAAGGCGTAAGCAATTCAAAGGGGCTTGTTGTTGCCTACGAGCCCGTATGGGCAATCAGCAGGGGCAACCCAAACGCAAAAGCAGCGACAAAGGCTGATGCAGAGGAGTGCCATCTTTTCATAAGGAAGCTTCTTGCAGGAATTTTTGATGAGGAAACTGCAAAAGAGACAAGAATTATTTACGGCGGCTCAATGAAGCCTGAAAATGCAAAAGAGCTTCTTTCAATGCCCAATATTGAAGGAGGCTTGGTTGGGAACGCCTCTCTGGACGCAAAAAGCTTTGCCGAGATTGTTGAAGCTGTGAGATAGCCTAAGGCACATCAACATATAATTTCTGCACATTAGCATATTTGTTCCCTTCCACAGTCTTGATTTCAACATTGAATATGTATGTACCTGAAACTGCGCTTGGCGGAACCTGAATGGCAATCCCAAGGGTTTCCTCCTCATTCTTGCCTATAAAGACATCCCTTTCCTTGGGGTTCCATACGAGATTGTCTGTCCTTATTTCAACCTTGTTTTTTGTGTAGCCCCGGATATTGGGCCTTGAGACGGCTATTATAAAATGCTGCCCGTCAAGTATGTTTATTATTTTGACTCCAAAAGTGTCCCACTTCCCCCTGCTTATTGTTTTCCTGTCTGTGCCTATGCAAACCCTGTCCGAGCCCTCGCAAACCAAATCGCCTATTATCTCATCAAGCTGGTCTGTAGTTATTTTTTCTATATCTATTGCCTCCCTGGAAAGCTTTGATATAAACCTGACTCCAAAGCCGAATATAACTATTGAGATTATGAGTATGATAATAAAATTAAGCGATAGCTCTATAGCTCTTTTGCCAAGCATTTTATCCACTTCTCACAAAGATAACTGGCTTGGGAGGCGCTGTAAAAGACGCCCTGACTATCTCATCTGTGTATATGCCTGTGCCGTTTGCGGCTCTGCTGCTGAGCACTTTCTTTTTGTAGACATAGTCCATCACATACCTCACGCCACCTGCCTCCTCTGCCTCCTGCGGCCTGTAATTCAGGTTAATAGGCACCCTTATTGTTGCCTGGTCCCCAATTTCATTGAGAGTGCTGTCAATCTCCTGCTCTGAAATAAGCTGCTCAGTCCTTGTGTACTCGCTGCTGAGCAGAAGCCTTATCTTTGTGAGCCTTACGGGCAGTATGACGTCAGCAGCGGCATTGTCTATGGATAATGTGAATTCAAAGCTGTCCTTCTTCACGTCAAACGGCTTTGGGTATTTGATGACAGAGCTTGCCTTCAAAATACCTATGTCAAGCGTATCCAAAAAGTTCTGCTGAATTACGTCATTTTTGTCAACTCCCAAAACGCATTGGCTGTCGGCATTGCACAAATAGCGTACGTATGCCGCATCTTCAAGCCTTGAGCCGATTTTTACCTTGCCCTTGCCTTCGCACTTCCCATAGTCCTGCGGGCAGTTGCAGGGGTTGCCCGGCTTCCCGTCCTCAATGCTTTCATTAATCCTGTTGCCGCAGCAGTTCTGCTTCAGTGAATAATCACATTTTTTATCCTCGCATTTTGCCGCAAAGCAGGTTCTTGGGCTGCAGTCAGCGCTTGTCTTGCACTCGGGCTTTGCGCAGCCGCTTATGGCTATCAGCGCGATTGTAAAAAATAAGAATAACGCAATATGCCTTCTTTTTATTTCAATCATCTCCTTTGGGATTATTCTTATCAAGCTTATATAAATAGATTGTGGAAAATTAACATGACTGCTATAAGTTAGAATTTCAGAAACATTTATATAAACCAAAATCGCAGGAACAAATAAAAAAGAGGTGGTATTTATGCTGTGCAACTGCAACTACGACAAAACCAAGCTTCTTTACAAGCTGACAAAGGCTGTGGGCTTTATCGAGAAGCACGCCCTGCATGATGCGGAAAAGGACGGGCACCCGCTATGCGCAGAGGAGTACAAGGAGCTGAAGCATGATCTGCAGAGGCATATTGAGAAGCTGAGGGCAGCGATTGAGGGCCTGTCAAGGGAGGGAAAATTCGGGTAAGCAAATAAGATATCTTGTTTGATTTTATTTTAAATTTTAGTATATAGGGCTATCATTATTTTTCAGAAAACCTTTTAAATTGCCCTGAAATCTTGGAGTTCTCTTGGGCCCATAGCTCAGCCTGCACTCGTTTTTGGTCAAGCTTTTTGCTTGCAAAAAGGTTGGGGCAATTAGAGCACCTGACTCTTAATGCAAAAAGAAATCAGGGGGTCAGGGGTTGAAATCCCCTTGGGCCCATTTCTTATCCGTGCAATTGAAAATTGCACTTGTTTCCGCACTCAACTGACGGAACAGTTGGTTCGACATCCCCTTGGGCCCATTTCTTATCCGTGCAATTGAAAATTGCACTTGTTTCCGCACTCAACTGACGGAACAGTTGGTTCGACATCCCCTTAGGCCCATTATTTCTGTTATCTGCTGACAATTTCCTGCAGGACTTCATAAGCCTTCATGGAATCATCCTTGCTCAGGATAAAAGTCAGCTCAGTCATGGTTGAGACTATTTCGTAAATATTGATGCCCTCCCATGCCAATTTCCTTACTATGTCAAATATTATGCCCGGAGTATGCAGGAAATCGTCCGAAGTGAAAATAATAGTCAATGAGACAAGCCCGTTTTCCTTGTTTAATATCTTTTCCCCTGATAGAAATTTTTCCAGCTTTTTCATGTATTTTTCATTTATTATAACGCTGACCTGATTGTTGCCGACTATCACATTAAGGGTGTCTCCCCTTTCAAAATTCACTAAATTGTGGATGTTTTTTAATTTTGCAAGAAGGGTATTTGACTTGATGACCGTAAAATCGCAGATATTAGACTTCATTATTATTTCTCCCGCATAATTAAAGGATTTTGTCTTCTTCCTGTGCCCTGCAATCTCCTCGGCGTACCGCCTTATCGCCATTACAACAGCAGCCTGCTTGACTTTACTGCCGAACTCCTTTTCCACTCTTGGCATCATATTCTCCGCCAAATTCGCTATGCTTATTATGCCGTTTCCAAGCGCTTCCTCTACAAAAGGCTGCTCGCTTACAATTTTTTTCACGATATGGCTTACGGTTGGCATAACAATAATATTTCAAAATGTTATTATAATAACACAATGTTTATATAGGGTATATTTATACCTTTCGGTATATGAACATCGCAATAATAGGCTACGGGAAAATGGGGCGGGAAGTGGAAAAGGCTGCCAAATCAAGGGGAATTAATGTAGCTTCTACTATAGACCCAACTGAATCCAGCGCGAGCCACAGGGAGATAAGTGAAGAGTCGATGCGCAATGCTGATGTTTGCATAGACTTTACAGCTCCAAATGCTGTGCTTGGCAATATACAAAAAATCTCAAAATTCAAAAAAAACGTTGTGGTTGGCACGACAGGATGGGATGGGAGTATTAATGAAGCCAGAAGCATTGTTAAGAAAAGCGGCATAGGGCTTGTATATGCCTCAAACTTTTCAATTGGAGTAAACATATTTTTCAGGATAGTGGAAAATGCGGCAAAAATGATGAACAAACTGGATGATTATGATGTTTACGGGTATGAGCTGCACCACAGCAAGAAGATTGACAGCCCAAGCGGAACCGCAAAAACCATCGGCGATATTCTAGTTAAAAACATAAGAAGAAAGAGCAAGCTGCTGTTTGCCATGGCTGAAGGAAAAATAAGCCCTAATGAGCTGCATTTTGCCTCGATAAGGGCTGGATCCATCCCAGGCACCCATGTCGTGGGATTTGACAGCAGCGCAGACACAATTGAATTGAAACATGAAGCAAGGAGCAGGGAAGGTTTTGCTGCAGGGGCTTTAATGGCAGCGCAGTGGATAAAAGGGAAAAAAGGATTTTATACAATAGACAATATGATGGAAAGCATAATCGGAGGCAGGCAAGATGTTTAAAGGAGCAATGACAGCTATTGTTACGCCTTTCACTGAAAAAGGCAGCATAGATGAGGAAGCTTTGAGGAAGCTTGTGGAATTCCAGATCAAAAACAGGATTGACGGCCTTGTGCCCTGCGGCACAACAGGAGAAAGTCCCACACTTGATTATGATGAGCATGAAAAAGTGATAGAGATTGTAATAGACGCTGCAAAAGGAAAAGTTCCGGTCATAGCAGGCACGGGAAGCAACTCTGCCAAAGAAGCGATTGAAATGACAAGGCATGCCGCTGATGCAGGAGCAAACGCGTCTTTGCAGGTATGCCCTTATTACAACAAGCCGACACAGGAAGGCTTGTACAGGCACTTCAGCGCAATTGCAAATGCAGTTGATATTCCGATTGTCATCTACAACATACAGGGCAGGACAGGGGTAAATATTGAGACATCAACCTTGGCAAGGCTTGCAAAAGAGCACTCAAACATTGTTGGGGTGAAAGAAGCGTCAGGAAATGTGTCCCAGATAATGGAGGTTATAAACGATCTTCCAAAAGGCTTTGACGTTTTGTCAGGTGACGACAATTTGACGCTGCCTTTGATGGCTCTTGGTGGCAAAGGTGTTATTTCCGTTGCAAGCAACATCATCCCAAGGGAAATGCACGATATGTGCGAATTTGCGCTGAAAGGAAATCTTGAAAAAGCAAGGCAGATTCACTATAGGTTGCTCCCGCTATTCAAAGGAATTTTCATTGAAACAAACCCAATACCGATAAAAGCTGCTCTGGCAATGAAAGGAATGATTAAGGAGGCTTACAGGCTGCCCATGTGCGAGATGAAGGCTGAAAACAGGGAAAAGCTCAGGAAAATTCTTGCTGACTTGAAGATATTGTAAAATGGCTGAAAAGATTCTTCCGTTCAGGAAAGAGAAGGTACTTGAAGCAATAAAAAAGTATCCAACGCCTTTTCACATCTACGATGAAAGGGCTATTAGGCAGAATGCGCGCCATTTTTTGAAGGCATTTGGGATTCTTGAAGGATTTAAGCAGTTCTTTGCAGTAAAGGCAACTCCAAATCCATACATCCTAAAAATCATGCAGCAGGAGGGATTTGGGCTTGACTGCAGCTCATTTTCAGAGCTGGTTATGGCTGAAAGGATGGGCTTTGAGGGAGAGGAAATAATGTTCAGCTCAAACGACACGCCTGCAGAAGATTTCGTGAAGGCAAAAGAGCTAGGAGCAATAATAAACCTTGATGATATAAGCCACATTGAATTTTTGGAAAAGGCTGCAGAACTGCCTAACCTAATATGTTTCAGGTACAATCCAGGGCCTGCAAGAAAAGGCAATCCAATAATAGGAAAGCCCGAAGAGGCAAAATACGGGCTGACAAGGGAGCAGATGATTGAGGCATACAAAATAACCAAGGCAAAAGGAGTCAAAAGGTTCGGAATGCACACCATGATAGTATCCAATGAGCTAAACGAAGATTATTTTATAGAGACTGCCAAGATGATGTTTGAGCTGGCAGTCGAAGTTTATAAGAAAACAGGCATAAAGATGGAATTCATAAATTTAGGTGGCGGAATAGGAATAGCACAAAAGCCTGAAGAAGAGCCTGTATCTTATGATAGAATTGCAAGGGGCGTGAAAAAGGCTTATGAGGAAATAATAGTAAAGAATAAACTTCATCCAACAAGAATATTCACGGAATGTGGAAGGGTTATTACGGGCCCCTATGGGTATCTTATTACTAAAGTGAGACACCTTAAGCATATTTACCGGGATTATGTTGGAACAGATGCAAGTATGGCTAACTTTATGAGGCCTGCGTTATACGGCGCTTACCACCATATAACCGTGCTTGGCAAAGAAAATGCTCCAAAAAATCATGTGTATGATGTAACTGGCTCATTGTGCGAAAACAATGACAAATTTGCCATTAACCGGAATCTTCCTGAAATAATTCCGGGAGACATTTTAATTATTCATGACACAGGCGCGCATGGCTTTGCAATGGGCTTCAACTATAATGGAAAACTGCGCTCCGCAGAGCTTCTTCTGAGGAGCGACGGAAGCATAACAAGAATAAGAAGGGCAGAAAATGTTGAGGATTATTTTGCAACGCTTGATTTTGCAAGCGCTAAAAAATTCAAGTGATAAACCATGAAAATAAACATATCAAACAGGCTGGCGGGCTTGACAGGCTACGCCTTCGCGGAAGTGGACAATGAGGTTGCAAAGCTGAGGAAAGCAGGCATATCACCGATTGACTTTGGTGTCGGAGATCCGAAAGAACCGACTCCCAAAGTAGTCAGAAGTGCAATAAAAAAGGCAGTCGATAAAAGAAAAAGTTCAGGCTATCCCAGTTACATTGGCACTGACGGATTCAGGCAGGAAATTGCCAGATGGTACAGGAAGAGATTTGGCGTAAATTTGGATTATGAAGCAGAGATAACATCTACAATAGGCGCAAAAGAGGCTGTATTTAATTTCCCGGAGGCTTTCATAAACCCAGGGGACTATGCAATAATGCCGAATCCGGGCTATCCGCCTTATGACAGGGGCACATTATTTGCAGAGGGAAAGCCTTACTTTGTGCCTTTGCTTGAAGAGAATAATTTTCTCATGGATTTAAGCAGCATTCCAAGAGAAACTGCAAGAAAATCAAAAATACTTTGGATTAACTATCCTAATAACCCAACCGGGGCTATCGCACCAAAAGAATTTTTCAAAGAAGCAATAGACTTCGGGCACGATAATAACATCATAGTTGCAAGTGACGAGTGCTATACTGAGATCTATTTTGGGAAAAAGCCGCATTCAATACTTGAATTTTCAAAGGAAGGCGTTGTTGCGTTTAATTCATTGTCAAAGAGAAGCGCAATGACTGGCTACAGGGTTGGATGGGTTGCAGGAGATGAAAGCATAGTGTCTGCATTCAGAAAATTAAAAACCAACATAGACTCTGGCACAGCGACTTTTGTGCAGGATGCCGCGATAGCAGCATTAAGGGATGAAAAGCATGTTGAGAAAATGAGAAACGAGTACGGGCAGAAGATTACGATTATGGCTGACGCGCTTGCAGAGGCTGGACTGGAGGACTGTAGGCCTGAGGCAACCCTCTATATGTGGCAGAAAACGCCACAAAATACAGGCTCTGTCGCATTCGCAAAGAGGCTGCTGCAGAAAGACCTAGCGGTTGTCGTGACGCCTGGCGAATGGATATCGACAAGCTTTAACGGATTTAATCCAGGCAAGAATTATGTAAGGTTTGCTTTTGTGCCGACGCTGGAAGAAACAAGGAAAGCTGCTGAGAGAATCAAGAGGCGTTTGAAATGATTATCATGAAATTCGGCGGGACATCTGTAGGGAATGCTGAAAGGATTAGAAACACTGCTGAGATAGTCAAATCCAATGCAAAAAAGCACCCTGTTGTGGTTGTATCGGCAGTGGCAAAAATGACAGACGCATTAATAAGGCTTGCAAATGAATGCTCAGAAGGAAAAGGGGCTGCCACTTTAGAGTACATCAAAAAAACACATTACGGCATTATCGGGCAATTGGAATTAAGCAATGCGCTGCTGGAGCGTGACATGGATGAGTTGGAAAATCTTGCATCAAAATCAAAGAATAAAAGGCTAAACAGCAGGGTTCTTGACTGTTTCCAGTCATTTGGCGAGAGAATGTCGTCAAAAATTGTTGCTGCGCAGCTTAACAAAATAGGAGTTAAGTCACAAGCTTTTGACTCATGGGACTTGGGGTTTTTGACTGACTCGGAATTTGGCAATGCAGAGCCGCTTGAGGCATCGCATGCAAGGATAAAAAACAGCATAAGAAAGCTTGACGCTGTCCCTGTAATCACTGGATTTATAGGAAAGACTGAAAATGGCGAAATAACAACCCTTGGCAGGGGCGGCTCCGACTACACAGCAGCAATCATCGGCGCTGCGGTTGATGCCGATGAGATTCAGATATGGACTGATGTGGATGGCATTATGTCTACCGACCCGAAGATTGTGGGCAATGCAATTGCACTTGATAATGTGTCATTTGCAGAAGCATCTGAGCTTGCTTATTTCGGCGCAAAGGTGCTGCATCCAAAAACCATACTTCCGGCAATGGATAAGGATATACCTGTCAGGGTTCTTAATTCATTTAACCCGAAAAACAAGGGCACCACTATACTCAAAAAAGCCGGCAAAAACCACAGGGCAGTCAAGGCAATCGCCTGCAAGAAGAATGTTACGCGCATTAATGTCGACTCGAAAAGAATGCTCGGAGCCTATGGGTTTCTGGCAAGGCTTTTTGATGTTTTTGCCGAGCACAAGAGAAGCGTTGATGTTGTCTCAACATCAGAGGTAAGCGTGTCGCTGACAATAGATGGCAATGGCGATCTGGAGCCGATTTTGGGCGAGCTAAGGGACATAGCCAACATCGACATCGCAAAGAACAAGGCAATAATATGCGTTGTCGGGGAAAGCATGAGGCGCACTCCCGGAATTGCAGGCTTAACCTTCTCAACCCTTGGAAAAAGCGGAATCAATGTTGAGATGATATCGCAGGGAGCTTCCCAAATCAATATCACTTTTATTGTAGACGGCAAAGATGCGGAAAAAGCTGTCAAAGTTTTGCATAAGGAGTACTTTGGATAAAAATGGCGAAGCTAAAAGCCGGGATTTTGGGCGCAACTGGAATGGTGGGGCAGAGGTTTGTTGAATTGCTTCAGAATCATCCATGGTTTGAAGTGGTTTGTGTAGTTGCATCTCCAAGCTCTGCCGGGAAAACTTATGCCGAGGCTGTAAAAGGCAGATGGAAAATGCAGACTAAAGTTCCTGAAGATATTAGCATGCTGATTGTAAGAAGAGTTGAAGAAGATATTGATGAAATATGCAGACAAGTTAATTTTGTGTTTTCAGCGCTTGACATGGACAAGCAAAAAATACAGGATATAGAGGAAGCTTATGCTTCAAGAGGCGTTCCTGTTGTATCCAACAACTCCGCGCACAGATGGACAGAGGATGTGCCAATGATTATCCCAGAGATTAATCCCGAGCATGCAAAACTTATTGGCATCCAGCGCAAGAAAAGAAAGTGGAAAAGGGGTTTTATAGCTGTCAAGCCAAACTGCTCGATTCAGTCATACGTTCCGATAATAAAAGCATTGGAAAGGTTCAAGCCAAGAAAAGTGTTAGTTACAACGCTGCAGGCTGTTTCAGGCGCAGGCAAAACATTGGAAGCATGGCCTGAAATGGAAGGCAATGTGATGCCTTTCATAAAAAACGAGGAGGAAAAGTCAGAAAAAGAGCCTCTAAAAATACTGGGAAAAATTGCAAACGGGAAATTGAGATTGGCAAAAATTCCTGAGATATCCGCGACATGCATAAGAGTGCCGGTTGAAGACGGGCACATGGCAAGCGTTGAAATCCAGCTTGGCAGGAAAATAACTGAAAATAAATTTATTGATGCTGTTACTGGCTACAACAACCCGATTGCAAAATTAAAATTGCCAAGCGCGCCAAAGCAATTTATCAAATATTTTAGTGATGAAAACAGGCCGCAGACAAGGCTTGACAGGGATTTTGAGCATGGCATGGGAATAACATTCGGAAGGCTCAGGCAGGATAAAATGTTCGGCTGGAAATTTGT
>JAGVXS010000041.1 GCA_018303685.1 Candidatus Woesearchaeota archaeon | reverse complement strand
GGCAGCTTTGAGAAATTCCTGCCGAATGCAAATGACTACTTTGGTGTTGTGCTGTTGCCGTTTAACATATCAGGGCCAGCTGCTACAGCACGGGAAATATGGTACTTCCCGAATGCAAGCAAGATAAGCAGCAGCTCTGACAGGGTTAATGTAAGCAGCCAGTGCACAAGCGCATTTACTGCAAGGACTGCAGACCCATGCTTTAATTACACAACTGGCGGCAGGACTCTAGTGTTCGTGCCTCACTTCTCAGGAGTAGGCATAGGCAATGACACAGAAGTACCAACAGTCAATGTAACATCTCCAGGAAACCAAACAAACCAAACAGTTGGCGTTTTTGTACCGAATATAACACTATCAGCGGATGCAATATCGTGCACGTCGTCAATAAACGGGACAGTGAAAAATGTAACAATGGGCAAGAGCGGCAATATATGTGTAGGCCAGACAGAGTTTTTCAAGAATGGAAACTATAGCTTCACATTTATAGTTACTGACTCATCAGGCAACGTAAATAATTATACATGGCAGTTTAATGTTTCAGATTCAATACAGCCAAACACTCCAAACAGCTCCAGAATAACAAGCAGCCCAAGCTCAACTTCAGCAACAGTCACAGTAAGCGGCATAAACGAGTCCGTGAATGTAACCCTGATTTATGGCACTACGCCTGGCTCATTAGGCTCAACTGCAATGCAAACAGACTTCAATGACACTCAGGCTGTGTCAATAAGCGGATTGACAGCAAGCACAGTGTACCACTTTAATGTATCTGTCTGCGACTTCAACGGCAACTGCATCAAGAATGGAACATTTAACTTTACAACAAGCGCAGCAGCAGCCGCAGCAGCAGCCGCAGCAGCCGCAGCAGCGTCTTCAGGAGGCGGTGGCGGAGGAGCAGCAGCCCCAAGCAATGTAGCTGCATCAGCAGGCAGGCAGTGGGATGCATTGGCAGCAGGCTCAAGCGGAGTATTGGCAATCAATAATGAGCAGATTGCAGTTACAGGAGTTGTAATTGACGTCAAGAACGCTGTTACAAACCCATCCATAACAGTTGAAAGCCTGAACTCAAACCCATACACAGCAGCTGCATCAGCGAAAGTGTATCAACACCTCCAGATAAGAAAGGGCAATATAGCAGATGCAGACGCTTCAAAGATTGCAGTCAGCTTCCGAGTTCCAAAATCATGGCTAAGCACAAATAACGTGGCAGAGGACGATGTTGTGCTGTACAGGCACACAGGCCAGTGGGACGCGCTTGCAACCTCAAAGACAGGCTCAGACGCCAATAATGTCCTGTACTCAGCAACAACGCCAGGATTCAGCACATTTGCCATAGGCACAAAAGAGGCAGCGCCTGCAGCAGCTCCAGAAGTGACTCCTCCAGCAGCTCCAGAAGAGGCAGCGCCTGCCCCAGAAGCTCCAGCAGCTCCAGAAGAGAAGCCAGCTATGGAAGAAGAAAAGAAAGGAATAAGCAGCACAGCCATGGCATGGATAGTTGTTGCAATAATAGTTGTTGCAGCAGGAATCGGCTACTACATGTGGCAGAAGAAGAAAGCTGAATAAAGATTTCTTTTTGTTTTTTATGTTATTATTGGCAATATACACAGATACTAATATTAATAAAACAAAAATCAGAGACCCATGCGCTTCCATGAACTCAAATGGGTGCCCCTCAATAACTGCTGTGCCAATCAGCCCCCAAGCGGGTCTCCTCTTTCATGCCTGCATCCAGAGGACGCTCTCGTTATGTTTGAAATTTTATTATATTCCAATTTTTATCCTCTTTATTATTTGATTTAATATTTTTTATTCCTTTAATTATTTGTTAATTTTAGTATCTAAAAATAATTAAAAAAAAAAGAAATAATATATTTACTCTACCCTTGTAGTTATCTGCCCTACATTATTGTGGGTTATCGTCGTTTCTGTTACCCTATATGACACATTCACCTGCTTATTGTATTTTGTTACACCGAGTAATGAGCATGGAATTACATATGTAAAGGATGCTCCATTAGCCAATGTTGCCTGTCCTGTAGAACCTACTGTTATTGGATAGTCACCGCAATCGCCCGCTCTGACAGATACAGTATCTATATCAAAGCCCAGGGAATTGGTTATCCTTACCGTAACGCCTGTAGCAGTTGCTTTATGGTCTAAACACGCTATTCCAGCCTGCAGTGTGCATTTAGCCGGCAGAAACTTGTCAGGGCTTAACACTCCGAAATAGGCAAGAGCTCCAATGGCAACAAGTACAACAAGTATTGCCCAGCCGTAAGTCATTAAGAATTCCAAAGCTGCCTGTGATTTTCTTGTTATCATCATTTAATTCACCTCATTATTTTTAAGTTAATTAATATGTTTCTGCTATATAAACTTAATCTTATTCAACCTTGGAGTTAAGGCTGCCGAATGCTGTTTTTGTAAGGTTTGTCTCCTTTTCAGTATAGCCAATTGATATGTCGCCTTTAAAGCTCTCTTTTTGGGCTCCATTGCTGCATGTGCTGCCTATGACAAAAGTGCTTTGCTGCTCATTAATCATAGTATCTGTAAACGTGCCGCTGCAGCTTCCCACAGCTATGCTGTTGATTGTTATAGTCTTTCCAATGCTGTTTAAAAGCACAAGCGTAACCTTTGTTGTCTCCACCTTGTGGCTTACACAGGCAAATCCTGCCTGCAAAAAGCACTTCTCCGGAAGGAACTTCTGCGGGCTTAGCACTCCAAAATAAGCAAGAGCCCCAATCGCAGCAAGAACAACCAGGATGGCCCAGCCGTAAGTCATCAAGAACTCCATGGCAGCTTGGGATTTAGTATGCTTAAAGCGAGAAATCTTCATCAACTTCACCTCATTTTTAAAGTCATTTTTGTTTTAAGTATTAATTAAATAACTAATATTTAAATCTATCGAAATGCTTGCATTTCGGAGATTTAAACATAAAAATTCCACTTATGTTTCATAAGTGGTTTATGTGTAGCTAAACATTTCATGGAATTTAGATGTATACGAAAACGAAGTTTTCGGATATCCAAAAATCCTTGATTTTTGCATATGCTCAAAAACCACCATCAATAAGTGGAATTTTGTAGCCATGAAAATTCATTGAATTTTCAGGGTTTCGAAAATCGTGGATTTTCGCAATGTACAAAACCACGCAATTATTAACTTAATGTAAGCGTGCCGCCCATCTATGATTGGTGGTTTTTGACATCCGAAAATCAGAGGTTTTCGGCATATTAAAAATAATAAAAAATCATGCTCAAAAAAACACGCTTAGCAGTTTTGATGCTAACCCTTGGGCAATGAAATAAAGCATCAATGATACAACTATGAAGATCGGTATGTACTTCACTCCTGACTTTATGTTGCCCTTTTTTATCGTGGAAATCATCATCGCGGAGAACAGCGATGTGGTTATCAAAGATACAACTGCAAAAATCCTGAAATCCGATTGTGTCACGCCTGTGCCAGAGAAGCTCAATGAAATGCCAACACTTGCGCCGACATTTGCCGTTGTGCCAAGCGTTGAGCCGAGGTTTTGAACAACCTCTATCAGGACTCCTGAAAGGGCAAAAAGCACAGGCGCTGCAGCGATGCTTGCAAATGATATGAATATGACGTAAGTTGTCACATTCGCCGACATTTCCTTCATCAATGCCTTCTGCTCCTGTATGTTTGTCGCTATGCGGTTGAGCAGCTCTCCAATCTGCCCGCCTGCCTCAACGCCCTCGTTCAGCATGCTTACTGACCTTTTCAATATCACCGAGTCGTACCTTGAGGCGAACTTTTCCAGCGCAATTTTCAAGTCCACCCCGCTCATTGTTTCCTTTGCAACCTCCTCAATCTCCTTGGCAAGCACCCCGAATCTCGGCCTCACCGCAAACCACAAAGCCCTGTCAATAGTCATGCCTGCATTTATGTTTGCCGCTGTCAGCTGCAGGAAGTCAGGCAGCACCTCCTCAATGTCAACCTTCCTCCTGAAAATCTTCAGGTCAACAGCAAGGTAAAACATCGCCCACAGCGCAAATATCAGTATAATAAAGACAAAAACCCACAGCACAATCATTGCCGTAGCCACAGCACCCCACGTAATGCCGAAGCTCGTCGAGAAATAATAAATAAGGTATGATGATATCGCAAGATTCACCAGCACAGCGATGTTAAAAAATGTCTTGGAAATCTTCTGGATATTTACTTCAAGCCCTGCCCTTGCGAAATGCTCCCTTATCCTGTGCCTCCTTTCCTGCGCCGCCAGCTTTTTCTGCTGCGCCTTCTTGAACCTTTTTTTGAAGAAGTCAATCCTGCCTTCTGGCTTCGCATCAGCCTTTTTTTTAAAAATATTTTTTATGTTCAGCATTTGCGCATTATATCTCCCGATTAAAACTCAATCGCCGGACGTGAGAACTTCACCATTGATATGAACATGAACTGCACGAAGCCCAGAAAGCCCGCAAGCGCAAGCAAAATTGTCAGGCTGAGCTCAAACTTTATAAAAGATGAAAGGATTATGAGCATGGTCATTCCAAGCGACGGCAGAATAACAGCAACTATCATGTAGAACATTGCCAATGGGTTGAGCTTCTTGCCGTATTTGTTCACTTCTGTTATCTGGTCCTTTGTTATCTGCTCCATGACTGAGTAAAGCGACTTTGCCACATTGGAGCCAGTCCTTATGGAGTTTATGATCTGCCATAGTATCTTCCTGAAGTCGTTCGAGGGAATGAACTCAACTGCTTCGTTCAGCGCGTCCTCCATGCTCGTGCCCAAGTCAATCTTGTCTGTTATCTCCTTGAAGTACCTGCCTATGACCTCGTAGTTTTTTGAGACATTCACCATTGCATTGTATAATGGCACTCCTGACTCAAGCTCTACTATAAGGAACCTGCCTGCAAATACAATCTCCTTGCTTATGTCCTTCTCCTTTCTTGATATCTTCAAGTCAGGCAGCCTTATCATGTAAAAGAACATCACAAAAAATATTACAGGCACGAAGACAAACATGATGCCCTTGAGGACATTGAATTTCGCGAGGACTAAAAACAATGCAACCACCAATCCAGTTGTCATGTAAAAAGCCGATACAAATGTTTTCTTGATGAAGTCTTCAGGCTTGTCGTCTATGCCTGCCTGCTTGAGCTTCATCTTGAGCATGGGAGCTGCCTTGGCAACCCTCTGGAATATTGTGTTTAAAGCGCCTGCCTTCATTTTAGTCAATAAGCATCCTGTTTTTTCTTACATAATTATCCATTAAATTGTCCTTGTCTGTGTAATATTCCGCCATCGCCCTTCCCACGGAATCCACTGTGTTGACGTTGTTCTTTACAAGCCACTTCAATACCGCCTCTTTTTCATTCAGGGACTTGTTCAGCTCGTTTCTTGTGAATCCTGTGAAAAGCTCGATTGTGCCTATAAGCGCCCTTGAGTTTGAAACCTTCTTGAGCATGCCGCTTCTTATGTCCAGCTGTATCAGGACATTGGGCTCAGAGTCAGGCAGTATCTCTGCTATCTGGAATGTTTTTCTAATGCCTGTTCTTCTGTTCCTGTACTGCACGACTATCATTGAAATAGCGGGCAGCATTGTTTTTGGGATTTCAATAGGCGGGTTAGTAAGCCTTGTTATAGTTTCTCTGGTGTCGTTTGCGTGGACGGTTGCATACACAGAGTGCCCTGTATGGATTGCCTCGAATAGCACTTCAGCTTCCCTTTTCCTTCTTATTTCGCCTACAATAATCCTGTCAGGCCTCATTCTTAATGAATTAACCAGCAGGTCCAGCATTGAAACTTCGCCTTTGCCTTCAGGGTTCGGAAGCCTTGTAACCATAGGCACCCAATGCAGGAACTTTGGCAGCTGCACCTCCCTTGTATCTTCTATGCTTATGACTCTCTGGTTTGGCGGAAAGAAGTTTGCAACTACATTAAGCATGCTGGTTTTTCCGGTTGCAGTTCCCCCGCTTATCAATGTAGACAGCTCGAACTGCACGCCAAGCCAGATAAGGGCGGCAGCGTCTGTGGATATTGTGCTGTCTTTTATGAAATCTGTAATAGTCCACGGCTTTGCCGCAAATATGAAATCTGTAATAGTCCACGGCTTTGCCGCAAACTTTCTCAAAGTGATTGTGTTGCCCCTGACTGAAATAGGCTCTAAAGTTGCATTTACCCTGTCCCCTCCCCTCAAGTGGGCGTCCATCAAAGGCTCAAGTATTGTAAGCTGCCTTCCAACCCTTCTTCCAATCATGGTTGCATAATGCCTGATCTGGTCTTCATTGGCAAGCATTATTGTTGTCTTTAGCCAGCCGAACCTCACATGGTAAACCCACACAGGCTCCTCTGCGTCATTGACCGCTATTTCCTCAAGGTTTGAATCATCCATCAGAATTTCAATATTGCCGAGCCCTAAGCTTCTCTGGATAAGGTATGACTTCAGGAAATTTGCAGTCCTGTCATCAGCGTCAGGGAAATGCTTGTTGATTAAGGTAGTGATGGCTTCAGTAAACCTTTGCTCTATCAGCCCTGTTTCTTTTGTTGCCAGTATATCCACCATTCCAAGGCTTACCTGCGCTGTCAGCTCTTCCCTTATCTTTTCAAGAATCAGCTCGGTGTTCTTGCTTATGCTCGAGATTGAGACATCGTAAATCGGCACGAACTCCCCCCTTTTTTTGTAAATCCTGATTGTTATTGGTATGTTGTCCGATGTGAAGTCGTATGTCGCAAGAGCCTTTATCTCCTCTCTTTTTGGCTCGACTGCAGCTTTAATTTCACCCTTAATTTTTTCAATAGAAATAGGTGGCATCCCGGTCAGCTGCACAGGGGCAGGGCCTTTTCCAGTATCCTGCCTTTTGATGCTAAAGCGCCTCAACATACACACCTCTTTTTTATTAAATGATGAAAATTAAAGTCATTTCCTGATGAACGAGCTAAGCTCTTTCAGCTCTGCCTCAAACTCGACCTTTTTCCTGTCAACTTCGTTGAACTTTTTCTCCAGGTCTATCATCTGCTTTCCGACATCCCCGCTTTTCGCGCTAAGCTGGAATGACTTGGCTTTTTTGATTAGCTCGATAAGCAGCTTTTCCAGCTCATCCCTGTCTTTGTTTACATTGTCAACAAGATTGACAACAGCAAGCTTTTTCTGGAAAAACTCGTTGACTTTTTTTGTTATGATCTTTACATTTGCGACATTTTTTTGCTTTTGCGATATCTTGTTAAGTATTCTTTCCTGCAGCTCAAGCACTTTTCTTTCGTGCTCCTTGCTTCTTTCAATAAGGGGGTCTATGATTGCTTTTTCCTCATCAACTCT
>JAGVXS010000040.1 GCA_018303685.1 Candidatus Woesearchaeota archaeon | reverse complement strand
AAAATGGCCAGATACATCTGCATCAATTGCGGGACATTCATCACAAAGAGCGCCTTAAGCGACCCTTACATGTGCAGGGACTGCGAAAAATTGCTTGAAGGCGAAGGCAGGGAAGAAAGGTTTACGTATCTTGACAATTACTGATCAAAATGAAACTTCATCAGCAGTTTGACTTGAACCTGAAAACCATAAACGATTTTGGAAGGGAGCTGTTGGCTATTCCGCCTTATATAATCGAAGAGATGGTAGTAAATCTCACAAAAAGAGGCTATACAGTCATTAAGTCGTCTGCGCATTATATGGGAATTCCGCAAAGCATAACTGTAATCAAGGACTTTACAGGGCCTTTTGTAACAAGATTTTCTATGAAGATAAGGGAAGATTTCAGCGATGTTTCCAAAGCCCTTGGAATTGAGAAGTTGTTTGAGTGACAAGCCTGCAAAATCTAACTTTGCAACTGCAATTCCATTTCTGGATATTTTAGCCCCGTATGTTTGTCAGGTATCATCCTGCCTGTCGCCCTGAACCCAAGTTTTGCATACTGCCTAACCCTTTTGGGAAAAAACGGAAAAGCCTGAACTGTTTTGACTCCGTGCTCTTTTGCATAGCCGAGAAGCATCCCAAAAATCTTTGGTCCTACCAAAAATTTTCCATAGTCCGGCCTTGCATATAAGCCTGCTAAAAATGCATAATCTTTATGGTTAAGTTCTTCATGTTTTCCGTTAGCGAGGAAGCCGATGCCAGCTAGAGCATCATGGCTATAAGCCATTACTGTATGTGTGTCTTCAGGCAATTCTGATGCAATTTTAACCTTGTCGGGCCTGTGAAGCCTTAAGATGCTTGCCAAATCCTCAGGCTCGTATACTTTTAACCTTTGATTTGTATGCTGCAAAGACTCTGAAATTAACTGGTAGACTGCTTCAGACATGCAAACCAAACTGCCTGCTGTTGTAACCCTGTACTCTATCATTTTTACAGAGCCAACAGGGCATGATTTATAAAGATATTGCTGCATATAAGGGGATTATATTGAAAATTATTCATCCTCTAAAACCCAAAAATTCAGCCTTTTTAAGCCTTATAAAGCCATTCTGGGAGCGAAAGATTTATATAGTCCGAGCCTATAAAAAATAGTGAATTCGGGTGCTGTTTTATAGACGATAAATCAAGGCTTTTATTATTTTCATACGAAAAGAAATTAGGCAGGAAACTAGATAAAATGGAACATATACAATCTCAGCAAAGCGCAAGCCAGGAAAATCAAAAACCGGAAGATTCTAGCTATGATGCAAAAGACATCCAAGTCCTTGGAGGCCTGAGCGCCGTAAGAAAAAGGCCTGCAATGTACATCGGCAGCACGGACATAAAAGGGCTGCATCATCTGGTATACGAGGCTGTTGACAATTCAATCGATGAGGCTCTTGCAGGGTTCTGCACAAAAATTTCTGTCGTAATCAATAAAGACGGCTTTGTAACAGTTGCAGACAACGGAAGGGGCATTCCTGTTGACATCCATCCAAAGTTCAACAAGCCTGCTGTCGAGATTGTCATGACAAAGCTCCATGCAGGGGGCAAGTTTGACAAGAAGGTTTACAAGGTAAGCGGCGGCCTGCACGGAGTCGGAATTTCAGTTGCAAACGCATTGTCGAAGGAGATGATTGTGGAAGTCAAGAGAAACGGAAAAGTATACCAGCAAAAATACCAGTATGGGAAGCCTGCAACTGAGCTGAAAATAATAGGCGATGCAGACGCAAAAGACACTGGCACGACCGTGAAATTTATGCCTGACAATGATATTTTCCCGGCTACTGAATTCAGCTTTGAAATATTGTCAAGCAGGCTGAGGGAGCTTGCGTTCCTGAACAAGGGCATTTTGATATCCATTGAGGATGAAGCAACAGGCAAGAAGCACGAATTTCACTATGACGGCGGCATAATCTCTTTTGTCGAGCACCTTAACAAAAACAAGAATCCATCGCACAAGATAATCTATTTCAGCAAGGCGAAAAACGGCATCCAGCTTGAGTACGCCCTGCAGTACAACGACGGCTACCAGGAAAATGTATTTTCGTTTGCCAACACAATCAACACTTATGAAGGCGGCACTCATTTGATAGGCTTCAAAACCGCATTGACGAGAGTTATGAACAATTACATTGAGAAGAACAACATCAAGGGGATAAAGCTCACAAGCGAGGACACAAGGGAGGGACTGACGGCAGTTATCTCAATCAAGGTGCCTGAGCCCCAGTTTGAAGGGCAGACCAAGACAAAGCTTGGAAATTCTGAAATAAAAGGGCTAGTGGACAGCATTGTCAATGACTCATTGGGCTCCTACCTCGAGGAAAATCCCCAGATTGCAAAATCCATTATTTACAAATGCGTGAATGCAGCTCATGCAAGGGAAGCAGCCCAGAAGGCAAGGGAACTGACAAGAAGGAAAGGCGCATTGAATCATGGCTCGTTGCCGGGAAAGCTTGCAGACTGCTCAGAGAAGGACCCTGCAAAATGCGAGCTGTTTATCGTGGAAGGGGATTCGGCAGGGGGGAGCGCAAAGATGGGTAGAAACCGTCAATTCCAAGCAGTGCTTCCATTGAGGGGAAAAATACTGAATGTTGAGAAGGCAAGGCTTAACAAGATTTTTGAGAATGAGGAAATAACGACAATGGTCACGGCAATAGGCACAAGCGTAGGGGAAGAGTTTGACATAACAAAGGCAAGATATCACAAGCTTGTTATAATGACAGATGCAGATGTTGACGGCTCCCATATAAGGACATTATTGCTTACTTTCTTTTACAGGCACATGCATCCTTTGGTTGAGGCAGGCTACATATACATAGCCCAGCCGCCTCTTTACAAGGTTGCAAAAGGAAAGCTGACGAAATATGTCTACAGCGACCAGGAGCTGGAAAATTTGCTGAAAGAGGTTGGAAGGGAAGACGCAACATTGCAGCGCTACAAGGGCCTGGGCGAGATGAACCCCCAGCAGCTCTGGGACACCACGATGGACTCTGGCAACAGGACTATGCTCCAAGTTACGCTGCAGGATGCTGTTGAAGCTGACAAGATGTTCACCCTGCTCATGGGCGACCAGGTTGAGCCGAGAAGGAAATTCATAGAGATGCATGCTAAAGAAGTCGTTAATTTGGATGTTTGATTTATTGATTTTTAACAAATTTTAAATACATATACATTAAACATTGTTATGTGTTTTAAGTCAAACTTATCCTTATTTTCTTAACCCTGTGAACCTGTAAGCAAAGTAAGGAAGTATATCTCCTTTTGCATTATATGGTTTTTTGCTCCGAACTAAAACTGGGCTTTCTACCGACTCAGGGTTGTGATATTCTCTTATCACATTCTCCAAACTTGGCGAATTCAAATCAGGAAGCCTTTCAAAAGCAACATGACTTTTAGCTCCTGTTTCTACAGAATACCGATATGCAATGTAATTTCCACCTGATTTCATTATTAGCAGGCCTCTGCCAAGAATTTCCTCGCCCAATATGTTATCCGGGGTGATTTGGACTTGAAATCTTACATTCTCCGACAATTCCTTCATAATTAATTCAATATGTTTTTCATAAGGCAATAGAGATTGTTGAAATATCCGCAAGTCTGCATGATTCTTGGAATCCGCATAAGTGTAGCTGGGTATCATAAAATGAATAAGGGATGCTAGCGGCTCCAAGCTGCCAGTTTGCCTAGCACGTTCCAGTAATATATGCATAGATTCTTCTGTTACTTCACAGATAATTTCCTTGAATGGCAGCTTTGCATTATGGTCAAAACTAACTCTCGCCGCCACTTTTCTGCTTACGCTGGCAAGTTCATCTAATAATGGAAAATCTCCAACTTGAATGCCCCTCATTGGATATACGAGTCTGATTGGATGCTGTTCGTTCATAGGCCTTAAAGAACTGTTTTGGATTTTTAAATATTTCGTTTTTGTAACCACCCCTAAGTCAATAAAACTTATTCACATAATTTGGATTAAGCCAAGCATACCTTAAAAAGCTTTAAATATAAACTATCCAGCTTCAATTCAAAAAAATGGGTGGAAGATGAGATTATATCTTTTTTTGATAATTTTAGTTCTATTAACTATTAATGCAAACGCTTTCTGGCAGACCTACCAGAATGACTTGAGGAATACAGGAGCTGCAAACGGGACTGGGTATTTTCCTTTAAGGACTGCTAATTTCAGCGATGATTCAATTGGCATGGATTTCCAGCCGCTGGTCGATGATTTGGACAGGAACGGCAACAACGAGATTGTGATTTTTTCAAACAATTCACTGGTAATTTTCAATCCGCAATTGGATGTACTAACACAAACAAAAGTCGGCTCGATACTTGGGCAGCCGGCATTATTCAATTTTGACGATGACAATCCGGTTGAAATAATATTCAATTCAAGGCAAAATTTAACCGATTACTTCTTTGTTTACCAGTATAATGAGTCAAAATTAAATCAAGAATTTAACATTACACTGCCATATGAGGCTAATTTTAGCGGCATAAAATGCTTGAATTTAAATGGCACTGATTCCTGCGTGTTCAAAGACGAGAAAAATTACATCCATGTCATAAACCTGAGCTCAAAAGCCGACAGCTTTTATAATACATCCATTTACGACGAAATCCAGCAGACAGTCCCTGCCATCGGGGACATAGACGATGACGGCAGCTTGGAAGCGGTATTCTGGTTCAACGAGGACAACAACAGCGATTATGGGCTTCTTGCTTTTGATTTAAGGCAGAGAAGCATTAAATGGGTTATTGACAACACTTACGCCCCGATTGCATCAAATTATATTCTAAAGGGGCAGCCTGTTTTGGCTGACTTAAACAATGACAACAAGCTCGAGATTGCTACAAGCGTTTTTTATGATGATTTGTGTAATGTAGAGGCATGCGGTGACTGGTTTACTGAATTGTTTGTTTATAACAGCACCGGAGGCAAATTATTCTCTAGATGCGAAAAAAATCCAAGTAATGTAGATTGCAATGATGGCTCGAGTTCAAGCAGCAAGTTTGAAGGCACTAACCCATTCATTTTAAACATCAATCATAGCAGCTTTGATTCTGTATGTTTTATAAAAGACAAAAAAGCAGGTTATAGCTTTAAAAATATGGAAGCAAGCTGCTATAACTATTCCGGCGACATGGTTTTTGAATCCGAGCTGCTGCCTACAACAGTCACTGTCAAAACAGCAATTGCTGCTGACATAAACAATGACGGCAATAATGAAATTATAACTGAAAAACAAATATATGATAAAAATGGAAGCTCTATTCTTGAACTTCAATTTGGCTCTAATTTTGTAGTTCCTGTCGACATTGACGGCAATAAAGGCTTGGACTTGGTTTGGGCAGCAAATTCGCAGACAAAAGTGTTTTTGGACAATAATAATTATACTATTGATTTAAGCGTTGATAGCCTTGATATCAGTTTCTTTAAAATAAACAAAACCCATGTAAATGTATCTGCAATGGTTAATAACATTGGAGAGGCTGAAGTTAATGGAATTAAAACAATTATTTACAATGCGGATACACTGGAGAATAATACGGTTTTATTAGATATAAAAAAAGGCAGAAATGCAACCTTTAACGCAGTTTTGGGCCTGAAAGAGAATGAAAAAGTCATGGTCAGCGCTGACTTCGACAATGAGATAAACGAAAGCAATGAAGAGAACAATTTTGCCTTTAAGGAGTTTATTGATTTGCCTTTGGTTTTTGTAAGCGCTGATTTGGAGCCTTTTACCCTGAATTCAGAGTTCAGGGATTACATTAAAAATAAATTAATATCCGGGTATTACACGACAGATTCTGGCAAGGCTGATGTTGAGGTTTACATTGGCAAGAACAACCCAAGGAACAAGGACAATAACATCAGGACATTAAGGGAATTTGAGTTCGGATATGATTATGGGAATGTAGTTTTGAATGATAAAACTGGGGTAATGCCTTATTCAGGACTGGCTGGGGCTTTTAAGGATGATAGCGGAAGGGTAAAAATAATGATTGCAGGCAATGAAATTGAAGGGGATATTGCAGCTGCTAAGGAATTTATCAAAAATCAGGCATTGCTCTTGAATGTTAAAGGAAAGGAAGCAGTATTTGTTGATGATGAAAATGCCGATGCCGTGAAAGTGTTTGATTATTTGCATTTAG
>JAGVXS010000052.1 GCA_018303685.1 Candidatus Woesearchaeota archaeon | reverse complement strand
ATCGCAAAGGGCAGCAGAAACAGAAGACACATTTGCTGCAGACTTTGCTGTAGGCACATCCGTCAAAGAGTTTAAATTTGGGCCAACAAGAAGCGAAAGGACTGCAAAGTACAACAGATTGTTGAGGATTGAAGAGAAGTTGGGAAGAAAAGCAAAGTTTTATTCATTTTTATGAGATAATCAAAACATGGTTAAAGTAAAAGAAATTGGGAGATCATTCGTGTCCAGAGATCCCAGGACGATCACGCTTCCCTGGGACGACCCGAATACAGACTGGAATGGCCTGGAAGAGCCCTCAATTGGCAGGATTATAAAGCCAGAGTTTAATCCAGTAGATTCGAGATCAGCGCTGGAAACCGATTTGCGGCATCATTACCACGAAATAACCCAGCCATCAATTTATGCAATGGAAGAATCCTTCAGCTTAAATGGCGGGAAAAAAACAAGGAGCGGCCTGGTGCTGCTTGTGGACGCCAATGATTCTGATGTGAAGACTCATGAAAATACCAAGCCCGGGGGAGTTAACAACAGGAAAAGGCTGCTTGAGTCTCTAAGGGCGAATCTGGAGATTACCCTTATGTCAGGCGATGGCGTAAAAGAGCTTGTTGGCTACGCATTGCAGGGGAGCAGTGCAAGATACAATCTTGAGGCATTTGGAGTGGAATACACATTGCATCAAGTAAGCGATGCAGAGATTATAGGGCATGTTAAAAAGCATTTAGAGGGCAAATGGGTGTATATTCTGGACGGGCACCACAGAAACGAAGCAGCAGGCAAATCAGAATTTGGGTATAACATGGTTTATCTTTCTGATAACAACGACATCGAAATATTCCCATGGCACAGGCTGGTAACAGGCTTTAGTGACGGGCAATTCTGCCAGCTCAGCATAAAGCTGGACCAGCGCGGCTTTCACATAACACCATTGGAAAGTTCGAAGGTTGAGCACATTATAAAGGAAATGGGAAATAGCATTGTGATTGCATATGCAGATAGGCATTGTCTGCTAAGCAACGGCAGCACAGGCAGCGTTGAAAGTGATTTGAGCAATTTCCATGCATGCGTTCTTGATTCGCTGTTTGACGGAATTATAAATAAAGAACAAATACGCTATAAAAACGGCGTGAACGGGCTGCCAAATCCTGCAGAAGGCGAGTTGCTGGCGCTTTTAAGCTATCCTCCAAGAGACATCATAAGAAGATTTGCCGACGCAGGGCAAAATATGCCCCAAAAATCAACCAACATCCAGCCAAAGGTAAATTCCGGCATAATAATTGCGCCGTTTGACATTTAGAATATGAAACCTTTCATCACTTTAACAAGCGATTTTGGCGTTCAGAGCCAAGGCACAGGAATTATGGAAGCTGTTGCTTTAGAGATTAATCCTAATGCCCATACAATACATTTAATGCATGGCTTGCCTGACTTTAATTTGTTTTATGCCGCCAGGACCATGGAAACTATTGCCTTTATGCCAGTAGGCTTTCATGTATGTGTTGTCGATCCGGGCGTCGGAACAAAAAGAAAGCCGATAATAATAAAAACAGGAAGGGGGGATTATCTTGTTGGGCCTGACAACGGAGTTTTAATCCCGGCTACGAGATTTCTGGGAGGCATAAAGAAGGCTGTTGAAATAACAAACAAAAAATACATGAGACAGCCAGTCTCCCCGATATTCCACGGGAGGGACATTTTCACGCCTGCGGCTGCCTACCTTTCAAAAGGAATTGGGATTAAAAAGTTCGGAAAAAACCTAAATCCAAAAAATTTGACTAAAGCGCCTTACGAGGAGGCAATAACCAAAGGAAATGAAATTCATGCAAAAATCATATCAATCAATAAATTCGGCTCTTTGCACCTGAACATAATGCATGCTGAATGGGGCAAATTTAATATAAAGCTTGGGTACAATATAAGCTTGATTTTAAAAAACAAAAAATCCATTAAACTGCCATTTATGGCGACTTTCGGCGATATTGAAAAGGGAAAGCCATTGATAATGAAGGATGATTACGGAAGAGTTGAGGTTGCGATAAATCAGGGCTCGTTCAAAAAAAAATACAATGCTGAAATAGGCGGCGATATAACAATAATAAAATGATAAAGCTTGCACTTTTGAGGCACGGGCAGAGCACCTGGAACAGGGAAAACAGGTTTACAGGATGGACTGACGTGCCTTTGACAGAGCAGGGCATTGAAGAGGCAAAAGAGGCTGGAAGAATCCTGAAGAAAGAGGGCTATAGTTTTGATATTATTTTTACTTCAGTATTAAAGCGCGCAATTGATACCACAAATATTGTAGTCATGGAAATGGGCTTGAAAGGAGTTCAAATCTTTAATGCATGGCAATTGAATGAGAGGCATTATGGTGCGCTGCAGGGCTTAAACAAGGCAGAGATGGCTGCAAAATACGGCGAGGAGCAGGTGCTGAAATGGAGGAGGAGCTATGGCATAAGGCCGCCTGCATTAATTAGGACTGACAAAAGATGGCCAGGCAACGACTCATTATACAGAGATTTGGACAAAAAATTCCTGCCGTTAACAGAATCGCTAAAGGACACAGTCAAAAGGGTTGCCCCCTACTGGCAAAAGGAAATACTGCCGGCGCTAAAAAACGGCAAAAAAATCCTTGTATCAGCCAGCGGCAACAGCCTGCGGGCATTAGTCAAATATATTGACAATGTTCCTGACAATGAGATTGTTGAGTTTAACATCCCAACAGGCATTCCGCTTGTGTACGAGCTGGACGATGACCTAGAGCCAATAAGGCATTATTTTCTCGGCGACCGGAAAGAGATTGAAAAAAAGATCAGGGAAGTTGCTGCGCAGGGAAAGGCAAAGAAATAAGCTATTTATTTCCTGTAAAACCTTGCGGCATCCTCGGGAAGCACGGAATTTATAGCCGCATTTGTCGAGAATTCAAACCCTGCCCATGTCGCGATTCTCGGAGTCACTTCAATGTGGAAGTGCAGATTTTCTTTTTCAGGCGAGTAGTGGATAAAAAAGTTGTAAGAGGCATTGATTCTTTTAAGTTTTACCAATATTTTTTTCAGTCCCAAAGCCAAGTCACGGAGCTCTTCCTCCTCCAATTCCTCCATTGCCCTTTTATGGCTTTTCACAAAAATCCATGCCTCGTAGTTGAAGCGGGATGCAAAAGGGGCGAATGCAACTACATTTTTCGTCTCAAAAATCTTCCTTTTTGACATGGCTTCCGCCTTTATAACGCCGCAATAAAGGCACTTTCTGCCTTTTATAGAGGCTTTTGCCTCTTCCATCACAAGGGAAGGGGGCTGCGCCAGAGCCATAATCTGGGTATGGCTGTGCACCAGTGATGTGCCTGCATCCTTGCCGTGGTTTTTGAACACAATGACATATTTTATTCCCTTTGCCTTGCTTAATTCCCTTATCCTCACCTTGCAAACCTCAAGCAGCTCCCTTATCTGCCGTACAGGCAGGTCGGCAAGCTGGGATTTGTGGTGCGGAGTTTCAACAACCACCTCGTGCACGCCGTAGGAATCGCCTTCCAGGAACAGCTTTCTTTGCCTGGGCTTTGGATTTCCCTTTTTTTCAACCGCAGGGAACTTGTTCAGGAACCATCTCATCTTCCACGAGCCTTTGTATTCAAGCCTGCCTATTTCCGGCGGAGTCAAATGCTCGCTGCCTGGGCAGAAATAGCATGTTTTTGGCTCGTCTTTCACTACGACGCTCTTAAGCTCCCTGGGCCTTTTAACCCTTCCTGCCGCGTAGTAAACCCACCTGTCAAGAATATAATCCTTCCTTATTGTTCCCATGGCAGTTAACTTTAGACGGAATTATTTAAAACTTGCGGAAAAGCCATGCATCAAAAATCACCCTAACATTCACAAAATTTAAAAACTATAATGAAACATTTCAGATTATGGAATTAAATTCAATAAAAAACAGCATGCCAAAAGAGCTTTACGAAATACTAGAAAAGGAGATTGCAAACCTGAGGCCTGCGCAGGAAAAAGCCGTAAAAAAAGGGCTTCTGCAGGGCAGGAATCTTTTGGTGTGCACTCCGACGGCATCCGGAAAAACTTTGATAGCGGAGCTTGCATCGCTTAAATCCATTATTGAAGGCAGGGGCAAGGCAGTCTATATAGTGCCGTTAAAGGCGCTTGCATCGGAAAAATACAGGGATTTCAAGAGAAGATACGGAAATATCGCCAAGATAGCATTGTCAGTCGGCGATACGGATTCTGCCGACCCTTACCTCGCGGAATACGACTTGATTGTGGTTACTGCCGAGAAATTGGACAGCCTGATAAGGCACCATAGCCCGTGGATTTCAGGCGTTGGAACTGTTGTTGTTGACGAAGTCCACCTGCTTAACGACCCTGAAAGGGGGCCGACACTGGAAATATTGTTGACAATCTTAAAGCAGTTGCTGAAAAATGCGCAAATAATTGCATTGAGCGCAACCATAGGGAATGCAGAAGAGCTTGCAGAATGGCTGCAGGCAGACTTGATTGTAGATGAGTGGCGCCCCGTGAAGCTGCACAAGGGAGTTTATTATGACGGGGAGATTGAGTTTTATTGATTTGCAGAACAAACAGTCCGTAAAATGATATACTCATTAAGTGAGGGCGGCGAAGAACAATTTTTACATGAGAGGGATACTGCCAAATCTGAAGAATTGTTGCTGTCGCATGAAATGCGTAGGGAGCCTCTTGCGGATCTTGTTGCTTCATTAGTAAGGATAAAAGCTATTAGGGATTATATCTCTAAGGAAGGCACTATAAAACATTTGCAGCCCAGAGCAAGATACAAAGAAGAATTAAAAACTTGCATTGAATTATATCTAGACTACTTTGAGCCAATGGAAATGACAGCCAGATTTCCATTTCAAAGCGTGTCGCAGCAAAGCATAATGGAGGCTTACCTTGGCAATAATAAATCCTTTATTGATAATGTATGCCTGAGTTTATTCTCGGAAGAAAAAGTCAAAGTAGGGGGTTCTCTGGATTTCAGATTACGCCAGACCTAGACTCTTTATTATAAGCCCGGCGTCAAATTCCTGCAAATCAGAGTATTTCTGCCCTGTTCCTAAATACAAAATCGGCTTTTTAGTCACATAGGAAACAGAGACAGCAGCGCCGCCTTTCTCGTCTATGTCAGCCTTTGCAAGGATGATGCCGTCTATGCCAACCGCTTCATTGAATGTCTTTGCCTGCTCAACGCAGTCGTTGCCTGTAATGCTCTCCCCGACAAAAATCTTCAGGTCCGGCTTTGCCACCCTTATTATTTTTTTCATCTCATCAATAAGGTTGACATTGCTGTGCATCCTTCCGGCTGTGTCAATCAGCACAGCATCGATGCCTTTCGCCTTTGAGTGCTTTATGGCGTCAAATGCAACCGCAGCAGGGTCTGCTCCATAGTCGTGCTTTACCAGCTTCACCCCGATTTTGTCGGCATGCTGCTGGAGCTGCTCAATAGAAGCTGCCCTGAAAGTGTCGGAAGCAGCCAGCACGCACGATACATCATTCTCCTTCAGCATGCTTGCAAGCTTTGCAATGCTTGTTGTCTTTCCCGAGCCGTTTATGCCGAAAAATGCAATGACATAAGGTTTTTCTTTTTTATTTTTAATTTCCTGGATTAAGTTTATATTGCCGGTCAAAAACAAATCTTCAATAGAATTCTTTAAAGTTTCCTGGATTGTCTCCAAGACTTTTGTCCTTTTTATCGGCTTTTCAACAAGCTCTTCCTTCAAATCATTTTTAATCTTTTCAATAACTTCAACAGCGACATTGTTTTCCATCAGCGCCAGCTCCAGCTCCCAGAACAGCTTTTCAAACTGCTCTTCGCTGATTTTTGTCGTTATTATTTTTTCTGTAAGCGCTGCAAAAAATCCTTTTTTATCTGGTTTCTCCTCTATAATTTTTTTAGGCTTTTCTTTTACTTTTTTGTCATAATAATCCTGATATTTCTTATCAATTTCTTTTTCAACTTTTTTATCCATTACTACAGGTTCAGCCTTTTGCAACATTTCAGGAAAGTCCTTTCCAAATAGTTCTGGATGTTCCCTTATCACTTCTTTTATTATTCGAGGGTCTCTTCTTTCTTCTTTTATTTTTTCATGCCGTATTATTTTAGGCTTTTCTTCCTTTTTTATTTCTGCCCTTTTCCTTTCAATTGCCGGTTTTTTTTCTTCAATTATTTCTCTAGGCTCTTCCTTTCCAATGAACTTTTCCTTGATTTTGGCAAAAAATCCTTTTTCTTCCTTGCTTTCAGCTTCTTCCGCAGATTTTTCTATAGCGCTCTCTTCTATTTTGCCCTCTTTCTCAACGCTTTCAGAAATCTTCGATATTGCGCTTTTCAGCTTCTCTTTCAGGAATTTGAACATTTTAAACATCAAAATTCCACTTATGTTTCATAAGTGGAATATATATAGCTAAACATTGCATGGAATTTGGATGTCGCAAAAGTCAAAGACTTTTGGGATCTTGAAAATGCTTTGCATTTTCCCGATGCTCAGAAAATTCATTGAATTTTCAGGGTTTCGAAAATCGTGGATTTTCGCAATGTCCAAAACCACGCAATTATCAACGTAAGGTAAGCATGCCACCCATCTATGATGGGTGGTTTTTGACACAGCAAGAACTTACCCTTTTGAAACAAGGCTTTGCAGCTGCATTTCAATCTGGGCGGCGTGCCCCATCATTTTCTCGAGCTCGCCCACCAGCTGCTTCTGTATTTTTTTTATCTCCTCAATCTGGCTTTGGATAAGCCTTTTTGCCGAGTCCACATTCTTCTGGACAACCACGTTTGCGCCCACATTTACAAGCAGCTCCGAAGCATCCTTTATGCTTGCCTTTGCGAATATGCCCGAGCTTAGCGGCACTAATATCTCCTTTTCGGGGCTTATTTTCCTGAACTCGTCAAGGCTGTAGCTTGAGGCATCAAGCTCCATCAGCTGGCCTGTGACAGCTTCCAGCTGCTTCTGCAGCTGCTTTATGTGCTGGTCCATGGCCTGAAACTGCATGTACATCTCCTGAGCCCTTTTTTCATTGTCTTCAGCCATTTGCCTTTACCTCATCTTCTTCTCGAGCTTTTTGTACATTTCCTCGTATACAACTCCCATTGGCAGCCCTTCATGCGTCCTTTTGATGTCCTCTGCAAGCAGTGGCGCTATGGATATGACCTTTATTTTGCCTATTGACTTTTCGCCCGGCAGGCTTACGGTATTTGTGATAACCACTTCCTTGATTTGGGACTTGGCTATGCGCTCTGTTGCGGGATTTGAAAAAACCCCATGGGTTGCAAGCACATAAACATCCTTGGCGCCGAATTTCAGCAGAATATTTGCAGCCTCTGTTATGCTGCCTGCGGTGTCTATCAGGTCATCAACAAGCACTGCTGTCTTTCCCTTTACATCTCCTATGACATTCTGCACCTCAGCCACATTTGGCTGGGGCCTTCTCTTGTCAACAATCGCAATGGGAGCGTTAAGCACCTTTCCAAACTCCCTTGCCCTTGCAGCGCCTCCTGCGTCAGGGCTTACAACAACAATGTCCTTTAATTTCCTGTCTGCAATGTACCCTGCAAATAAAGGCACTACATCAAGGTTGTCGCTTGGTATGTTGAAAAACCCCTGCACCTGCGGCACATGCAGGTCAAACATTATAACCCTGTCAACCCCTGCAACCTCTATCATGTTTGCAACCAGCCTTGCGGTTATGGGCTCCCTTGGCTTGGTTTTCTTGTCCTGCCTGCAATACCCGTAATATGGAATGACGGCTGTTATCCTGTCGGGAGATGACCTTTCCAAAGCATCAACCAGAATCAAAAGCTCCATTAGGTTGAGGCTTGCATCCGGCGATGTGGGCTGTATTATAAAGACATCGCAGCCCCTGACGCTTTCAAGCACCCTGCAGTAAATCTCGCCGTCGCTGAACCTTTTTATCTCAACAGGAGTTAACGGGACTTTCAGTATCTTTGCAACCTCTTCAGCAAGCTTTCTGTTGGCTGTTCCCGATATTAGCTTGAAGCGTTCCTTGAGCAAAAAATCCCACCCATTCAGTTCTTTTAGAATCCATGGGTGTTTAAAAAGATATGGGTTTTGGATTCTGTTGCATTTCAGGGATATATTTAAATATAAATCAATTTTGTGGAATTTAATTATGGATAAAGAGCTGTCTCCCTCAATGTTCATAGGCGTAAGGGGAAATGGAATAATTTCATTCGGCTCCGGGCAGCCTGACTTGCCGCCTCCGAAAGAGGTGCTTTCGTGCGCCCCTGAACCTGAAGATTTCAAATATGGGTTGATAGCAGGCAGGCTTGATTTGAGGCAGGAGCTTTCAAAGGAGATTAAGGGCAGCGCAAGCGACGACTTTGTGATCACAAACGGCGCGTCAGAGGCTCTTGACTTGACGCTAAGGGCGATAGGAAAGCCTAAAGACAGGATAATCATCCATAAGCCTTATTACTACTCCTACAAGCCGCTGATTGAGCTGAATCATATGGAGCCTTTGTATGTTGAAACCCACAAAGGCAAGATTGATGCTGATGACTTTGAAAAGAAGGTGCACAAGGCAAAGGCTGTTTTGATAAACTCGCCTTCAAACCCTACAGGCAGGATACAGGACATAAAAACGCTGAAATTTATAGAAAAAGTAACAGACGACCTGGATATTCCGCTTCTTTCAGACGAGGTTTACAAGGACCTGATTTATGAAAGGGAGAATTACATGCTTTCAGGCCCGCATGTTGTTACAATAAACTCCTTCTCCAAGACTTTTGACATGTGCGGCGCAAGGGTTGGCTATCTTTACTCAAATGACAAGTCAATCGTGGATGAGGCAGTCAGGCTGAAAACATATACTTCAATGAATACGAACATATTGGCGCAGAGAATGGCTTATCACGCCACAAAAGTGCCCAGAAAGTTTGTTGATGAGCAGGTTAAGATATGGAAGCAGAGAAGGGATTTGATTTATGATGGCATGTGCAAACTTGGGCTTGATGTGTGGAAGCCCGAGGGGGCATTTTACATACTGCCAAAAATAAAGAATCCAAGAAAATTTGTCTGGGACATGTTCAAGAAGCACAAAGTCATTACATACCTTGGAGAATGGTTTGGTGCAAATGACAGGGTGAGGTTTTCATATGCCCTTGATGTCAGCAAAATTGAGGAAGGGCTGAAGAGGGTTGGGAAGTATCTTAAGAAGGGTTAGCATCATGTGCAACATTTCCTTTTTCTTTTAAACTAGCTTCTTCTGTTTGCTGCTGCTCTTCCTTCTTCTTCAGCAGAATCTCTATCTCCCCAAAATGGCTTTCCTGGACAAGCTCTATCTTGTTTTGCTGGGCTAAATGAAGCAGTGGTATGAAAGTGTGAACCTTGTCCTCTTTTGACTCTGAGGGCAATAATTTTGTGAAAGTAAGCTTTCCCTGTAAAGCATTGACAAAAAACAGCCTTATCCTGCCGTAAACCTCCCTTATAATCTGCGTCACGTCCTTTTTCTTTTTGGGTGCTTCAAGGTTTAACGGCGGTATTGAGTGCAGTAATCTCCTTTTCTTGACTTCAAGCGCCCTTTCCAAAGCATCAACCAAGTCAAAAATTGAAACCTTTCTCTTTCTCGGCTGCGGCGTCCTTGGTATTAATGTCGGTATTTTCCCGAGCTTTTCAACAGAGGCTGTTTCATCAAATCCAAGCTCTTCCATTTCCTCTTCAACACCAATTAAAAGCCTGTCAAGCTCGCTTAAGTCCTCGCCAACAAGCTTGTTGGACTTCATCTTGAGCAGGATGGCTGCTGCCAGCAAAACCTTGCCTGAAACCCTGAAATCATGCTCCTTTATGGTTCTTAGCATATCTATATATTTCTGGGTTAGGATGCTTACATCTATGTCCCACGGGTCCATCTGCTCGGTTTTGACAAGGTCAAAGATTATTGTCTGCCATGTTATTTCATCTGCTTTTGAGAAGAGGATGCTGAAGATACGCTCGTGAGGGTCCATACCCTATTTATAGAGAGTAATGGTATATAAAGTTATTTGTTGGTACTCGGTTTCCTTTTTCTTGCTACAACAAAATAAGAATGATGCGCATGCCTTTCCTTTCTTATATAACCCGGTCCATGAGGGGGGTCGGTTGAGTGTTCAGAAGTGAAACATAAAATCTCAAATTTATGTAACATTTTATATATATCGTCAGGCGTATCGTACCTTAAATAAACTCCCTTTTGATTGAACTCATTAGGGGATAGTTTATTCCCTTGCCCAAATGTTGAGTCAAAATGTGACGTGAATTCTATTAATGCATTTCCGCCATCTTTGAGTAAAACATGGAAATTATCCAGTACTCTATTTACATCCTTAATATGGGTAAGAGCATGATCACAAATTAATACGTCTACAGACTTTGGTGGAAGAGGAATTGATTCCAGTTGTGAGTTAATAAGCTTTAAATTTTCTCTGTTTGCAAAAAGTTTTTTGCAAATGCCCAAAGCATATTGGGACATATCTAAACCAATAACATCAAAGCCAGATTCAATAAAAGGTCGAAGATTTCTTCCATCACCACACCCTGCATCCATTATAGTTTTATTTCCATTATGTTTTAAAAAAGGTATAAGCCTAACAAAAAAATATGTTGGTTCCTCGTTCCATACAGAATCCCTTATAGGGGTATTCTCATGGAATTGTGAATACACATTATTCCAATATTCTGAAGAATCACTTTTGATTTCTGTCATTTTAAATCTAAATATTTTTGTAATTTAGGAAATATAGAAATCATTTTAAAATCAGAAGCTCACCAGTCTTTACCTGCTTTATTAAATATTCCACAATTGAATCGCCATTTTCGTCAATTGTCACTTTTCCGGCAGCACCTTCATAATCTTTAACACTGTATAAGTAGTCTCTTATTTTCTCGCTGTCATAACCAAATTTCCCAATAGCATCGGCAAGCAAGTAAACAATATCATAAGCAGCAGCCGTATGGAATGGGAATTGTGCTTCTTCTTTTGCAGCTTGCCTGTATTTTGCAAGGAAAGAAGATGATTTAGCCATTTTGTCGTCAAATTTTGGCTCCACACCTATTAAGCCTTCTACATCAGCAGCATTCTCTTTTATTAAATTTCTTTCTCCAATAATAACCTCGGCTGTTAATAATTGTTGCCTGACTCCAGCTTCTTTTAGCTGTTTTACCAGCAAAATACCTTTTGCAGGGGATTGTGGTACAAAATAAACCACATCTGGATTAGCTGCTTTAACTTTAGTTACTTGAGTTCTAAAATCTGTATCTTCTGTGTTGTAAACTTCATCAGCAACTATTTCTCCACCTAATTTTGCAAAGTTCTCCTTGAAAACCCTTCTTAATCCTTGTGCATAATCAGTTGATTCTGATACTACTGCAGCTTTTTTAGCATTCAATTCTTTAAAAGCGTAATCTGATGCCACAACACCAGCATAAGCATCACTTGGAGCCAACCTAAAAACAAAATCCCCTGATTTTGTAATGTCTGGAGATGTTGCACTGGGTGAAATTAAAATTACCTTGTTGGCTTCTGTTATGGGGGAAGCTCCTAAAGTTTCTCCTGAGCATGTACCGCCAATAATAACTTTTACCTTGTCAATATTAACTAGCTTTTGTGCAGCAGCATTGCCATCTTTTGGATTGCATTTGCTGTCTTCATAAATAGCTTCTAGTTTTCTTCCATTTATGCCGCCTTTTGCATTCATCTCGTCTATGGCTATTTTTACCCCCCTTTGCTCCGGCAGGCCAACAGCAGCAGCATCGCCTGTTAACGGTAGCATAACGCCAATTTTGTAAGAGCCTTGAAATTTGGCTAGTTCTTTTTCTTCAACCTTTTGTGGAGGCGCACACGCAGCCATGAAAATCACTAAAATTGTTAAAAAAGTTAAAATTGAATTCTTCATTTTAATTACCCCCTAAGTATCTTTATTACTCATAGATGGTAAAATTTATGGCACTATTAGTTAAATCTTTCCATCAGATTTTTTAACAAAACGCAATATTTATATATAAAAAGCTATTATTGTAAAATACTATGGAAGAATTGGACTTGATTGACAGTAAGATAATCTACACTTTGGACTTTGATGCAAGGATGCCTTTAAGCCAACTGGCCAAGAAAGTTGGAATTTCAAAGCAGGTTGCAAAGTACAGGATTGAAAACCTTGTAAAAAGAGGCATAATAAAAGGTTTTTACACTGATGTGAATGCTTCAAAGCTCGGCTTGGAGATTTACATGGTTTATTTCAAGTTCCATAAAATGACGCCTGAAATTGAAAGGAA
The DNA here is from genome assembly GCA_018303685.1 of Candidatus Woesearchaeota archaeon. Taxonomy (GTDB): domain Archaea; phylum Nanobdellota; class Nanobdellia; order Woesearchaeales; family GW2011-AR4. Next base: position 643 of record JAGVXS010000052.1, on the reverse strand, counting down.
GTTTATTCAGCACATGTGCTCGCAGGAAAGCATAGGCGTAAATATCTCTGTAAACGGCAAATGGGACTACACAATTGACTTATGGGCGCCAAGCATCATGCACTTCAAAAGGTATTACCAGAAAATCATGAAGGATTATGAAAAATACGTTAAAAGCAAGCAAGTGTTTATCGAAACAGACTTCTATTACTTTAAGCCCAAGCCGATATTGGACAAGAAATCAGACGAACAGATTACGATGACTGGAGATATTGAAAGTATAGAATTAGATAAAGCAGATAGAATAATACTATCTAATCTATGCAGGAATTGCAGAATCCCCCTTGTAGAGCTTGGAAAAATTGTAAATTTGACTCCAAATGCAGTAAAAGAAAGAATAAAGTTATTGGAAAAAAACAAAATAATCCTCGGCTACAGGGTTTTTATAAATTATCAATTATTGGGATTTCTGCATTACAGGGTATTCCTGCATCTTGAAAACCTGACTGAAGAAGCTGAAAGAAGAATAATACAATGTCTCAAATACCATAAAACATGCGTTTCCATAACAAAAACAATCGGCTATTGCGAGCTGGAATTCAGGGCTATTTGCGAGAATGTTGATGAATTTTACAGATTGATGGAGGAATTAAGAAATAAATTT
>JAGVXS010000043.1 GCA_018303685.1 Candidatus Woesearchaeota archaeon | reverse complement strand
GTCGTTGGCTGCAAAAACCTTTGTTGAAGAGCTGTCTGACTTTATGGTATAATCATAAATGATGTCTCTTGATATATATGTGCTTAAAACCTTGACATTGACATAGTGATAGTCTTCAAGGACGCTTTCAAAGGGGTTTTTTCCATAGAAAAGCTGCCGAAAGGGAATATTAAAAATGCAATAAAACTGGTAAAAAGCCTAAAAGAGAAAATTTAAAGACAACCTTCAAGGAGTTTACGGGTGCGTTGACAATATAGCATTTGAAAAGCATAAGAAAGCAGTGATGGAGATGGAGAAATAGATGAAATCTCTTTAATCTCAGCTCCCTATAGCCTTCACCGCCTTGTCTATTTCCTTTTCTTTATAGCCCTCCCTGAAAAGCGCATCTTTTATCTGCTGCAGAGTAAAGCCCCTCCTTATGTTCTCGCTTATGTAGCCTCTCAGCGACTCAATAATTTTGTTTTCCTTTCTTTTTTTGATTAAGAAAAATATCAAAGCAACCATAACAACGAATAAAGCCAGCAAAATCCACAGGTAATTTGACGGCTCCTTCTCTGCTTCTGTTAATTGCCTTTCTTTTGTTCCTTCACCTGTTTTTGGGATTGCCTGTTTTTCAGATGCCTCCCCTGTTTCTTTTTCAGCGCAATCAGCGTCTGTCTTGGGAGAGCAGTCAGGGTCGCAAATTTCATCGCCTATGCCGTCACAAAAATCATCCCTGCCTCCGGAACTGCAGTCCTTTGTGCAGCTTTCATAGCTTTCGTGCTCCTCGCAAAGGCTGTTGCCGCATGTGTCTGCAAACGAGCTTACATCTATGTCCATTATCTTTGAGTTCTTAAGGTTGTAAACCTCTATCCTTGCCGCGTCCTTGCTGTACGGGACATAAATAAGGTAATTTTTGTTTTCAGCCATGCCAAAATATATTTTGTCTATGTCCTCATTTTTGAACGAGACTGACTTGACAAGAAACCCAGAAGTGTCTGCGTATCTTACTGCCCCGCCAGCGTCCTTGAGGCTTATTTTATTGAAAGTGACAGAGCCGAGAATATGGTTGACATCAAGCACAAAGTACTTCTCGGCGCTTGCTGCATTAACCGCCATCATCATCAATGCCATATACAGTATTATTTTTGCCTGTTTCATTTTATGCAGTGACATTTAGCAAAAGCTGCGCAAATGCTATGTTATTGTTTTTATCAGCAACGCTGACTAAGACTTGGTTTGTGCCGTTTGAAAGGCTCAGCGAAATGCTGCCATCTGAATCGCTGTTTAAAATCCCGCTTGACATGAACGAATCTTCAAGGAATATAGAGTAATTCACAGGATAATTAACTGACGAGATGCTGAATGACAGGTTTACTATAGTTGTATTGTATGTGATGCTGTCAGAAGTGTGCATAACTATTTTTGGCGGGGTTGCAAACCCTATAATCCCGTCTGCAAGTTTTTTTGGGGTAAGGACATAGCCGCAAAAATCCTCTAAAGTCTTGTTTATATCGGCGCTTGTTATATTGCTGTAGAACAAAACACTTGGGTTTGTCCTGATTATCTTTTTATTCTCGGAAATGCAGTACTCTTCTTTTGGGTCCAGCACGATAATCAAGTCCTTTGTATTGCTGTAAGACGGGCATGAGCTTGAGGCAATGCTGGCTATGGCTTGCGTATTGAGATATGACAGCGCCTCCTCGAGCCTGTAAAAATTGAAATTTGCCTTGCTGCCTGAAAATCCGCCAATCGAGAACAATGCGCCAATGAAGCTGTTTGCATCGGACTCCAGCTGCCCGTAGCCGCTGCTTGAGTTGTAGTTATCGGCGGCAAAAATCATGCCGTATTTACTGGTATTGCCCCATTCGGCGTATATCGGAAGGCACTTGCTTTTGCCGACTACGACTATGGATTGCGCTTTGCTTATTTTTGTGTTTGTGCCGTCCTTGTAGACTATCACTATGTCAATGTCAAGGCTTTTGAAGCCCTCAAAGTCCTTTATCTTTGAGCTCTGCCAGTTGTTGCCGTAAAGATTGTCATTTTTTGCGCCGTCGTTATGGAAGCCGTCATCATAAAGCGCCAGCGAGTCTACAATTGCGCCGCTGTCAACAATCTCAGCAATAACCGACAAAACATTGGATTTGTCATAAAGGTAATATTTTATGCTGAAGGAAGACTTGTAATAGCCAGCCTGCTGCCCTGCAGAAATCCCAGCCCCCTTCTTGCTTTTAATGTTATAAATCCTTGAGGCGTATGACTTGTCAGTCAGGTTCCTGCAAAAAACTATGTCGCTGCAGTCCCTGTTGACGCTTGTCCCAAAGCTGCCGATGCAGTTCCCGTAAAGGTAGTTTGTCAGGCAGTATCCTTCCCTGTCGATGCAGCACCCAACCCTGCAGGCTTCCAGCTCTTTGCATTTTTGGCCCGGCATGAATGCACCGTAGCACTCCTCCTTTGAAGTCTGCTGGCATATTGAAGTGCAGCACCCGCCATTGGTGCCGCTTACAGCATAGCCCGTGATTTCTTGGCTGCTAATTTGGATTGGACTAAAGGAGTTAAACAAAGCAAATGAGACTACAAACAATAATGAGACAAAAATTGCGTATTTCCTGACAAATTGCAGTTCTGAATGCTTTCTTAACAGCTTGTCAACATACGGCTCGTCATAGCCGTGACTAATCAGGACTTTCCTTACAGCATGCCTAGAATAGCCACTCTTTAAATGCCCCCTTATGTAGCTTTTCAGATTCCTTTCTACCTTATTTTTTCTGAGCATTTTCAATCATAGAAACTAAATTCTTTGACTTGCCTATGTACCTGACGACTTTTTGCCTTATCTTGCCATTGATTCTTATGCTTTTGACAAGGTAATAGTAGTAGTTATTGCTGATTTTCTTGACTCTTATGAATACCATGGATTTATTTAGGCACTACTTATATTTAAAGGTTTGTTAATTTCAGATTTATCAATATTTTAGGCATTTTTTATATGTAAATTTTAGGCACTACATTGGAAAATATGCATAATTGATTTATTAATTATATTTTATTAGGCATTACTATAGCCAAGCCAGATATTTTAGCAGGAATGGGAAACATTTAAATACTAAATCAGTTAACAATAGTTAAGATTAACATGGAGCAGAAAGCAGAAGTAAAGCATATTGTGACAAAGGGCATGACAATTGGCGACGTTGTTGCCAAATACCCGGCTTCGATCGAGCCCTTGCAGGCTGCAGGAGTCCATTGCGTTGGGTGCCATGTGTCTTATCATGAAACACTGGAGCAGGGCTTTAAAGGGCACGGCATGAGCGATGAAGAAGTTGATATTGTCATAACCAAAATTAACCAGGCTATTGGGGAGTCAAAGCTTGAGGAAGGCAAGGAATTTATAATCACAAACAAGGCAGCTGAAAAGCTCAAGGACGTTCTGAAGGAAAACAGCAAGGAAGGCTCCGGATTAAGGGTTGAAATTGTGCCGGGCGGCTGCTCAGGCTTCCAGTACGGCCTGGAGCTTGACGACAATACTACTGACTTGGACATTGTTTTTGAGGAAAAAGGGGTAAAGATTATGGTAAACAAGGAAAACATGGCATTCTTAAAAGGCGCGAAGCTTGACTATGTTGACAGCCTGCAGGGTGGTGGCTTTAAAATAAGCAATCCAAATGCCCACAGTTCCTGCGGCTGCGGGCAGAGCTTTGAGCACTGATTTTTTGTTATCCATCCTTATTTTAAAATGATTAATGTTGGACAAAAAGCTCCTGATTTTGCATTGCCTGATCAGGACGGCAAGGAAGTAAAACTAAGCGATTTTAAAGACAGTAACGTCATTCTTGCTTTTTATCCGTTTGACTTCTCGCCTGTATGCACAGTTGAATTTGGGTGCTTTAGGGATGATTTAAGGGAATTAAGTAAATTAAACGCGCAAGTGCTTGGCATCAGCACAGACAGCAAATATTGCCACAAGGAATTTGCCCAGAAATTAGGATTAAGCTTTCCTTTATTAAGCGATTTTGGAAAAGAAGTGTGCAAATTGTACGGCACTTTGAGGGAAGAGGGCTTCAGCGAAAGGGCTTATTTCATAATTGACTCGCAAGGGATAGTAAGATTTAAGTATTTCATGCCCAATCCCGGTGAAAGGCTTGAAAACCGGCAATTGATTGAGGATTTGAAAAAAATTCGTGGGACTGAACAAAGTGAAGTCCCACTTGATTAAAGGGTCAACGAATTTATGTCGTTGGGGTGATTTTAATGGGACAAAAAGGAAAAGAAATTTCAAAACTAGACCATAAGTGGCTGTTGAATGAATTGAACAAAGCTTATGCCTTTGAGTGGGTTGTGCATTATTATGCTTCTCTGGCTGCAAACATTGTTTCAGGGTTAGCTACGCCTGTTTATGCTGAAATTTTCAAGAAAGCTTCAGAAGGCGAGCTTGAGCATGCAAACAGGATTGCAAAGAGGATTGCAGAGCTTGGTGGAGAGCCGCCTGCAGCAATGGCTGAGATTGAAAAGCTGGCCGGGTTTGGAAAAATAAAATTCCCTGCAAAGAGAAGCGATACTTCAGGGTTTGCCAAGGTATTCCTGGAAATGGAAAGGCACGCCATAGCACTATACGACAATCTGGCACAGAAAACCCACGGCAAGGACTTGGTGACGCATGAATTGGCAGAAGACTTGCTTTCGGAAGAGGTTGCCGAGGAAGAGGAATACGAGAATTTGCTGAGGGAGTGAATTATATTCTGGTTGCAGACTTCAACTGATTAACATAGATCTTTATTTCTTTAAGCATTTTATCTTTATTTTGCAAATTCCTTGCAATAATATCAACTATAGCACTTCCCACTATTGCTCCATCAGCACCTGCTTTAATGATATCTCTGACATGCTGTGGCCTGCTTATCCCAAAACCTACGCAGATTGGCTTGTTTGTAAACTGCCTGATTCTTCTTATAAAATTTAAAGTTGATTTCTCCAAATCCCGCCTAGCTCCAGTTATGCCCAATCTGGAAACAGCATAAATGAAGCCTGTCACTTTATCGGTTATTTCTTTAATTCTTTTATTACCGGTAATTGGGCTTATCATGAATGCGGTGTCTATTTTGTTTTTCTCCGAGTGAGCTACCGCTGAATCAGATTCCTCAATAGGCATGTCTGCAACCAGAATGCTGTTAACCCCCATGATAAAAGCTTTCTCGTAAAACTTCTGCATCCCATACTGGTAAATCAGGTTGTAATAAGATAAAAGCCCAATTGGGACATCTGTAAATTTCCTCAGTTCTTTGATATATTCAAAAACTTTGTCTGTATTCATGCCGTTATTCAAAGCCCTTATGTCTGCTGCCTGTATCGATGGGCCGTCTGCAATAGGATCGGAAAATGGCAAGCCCAGCTCGAGAATGTCAGCGCCTGCATTAACTATTGTCTTTGCTATTTTTAAGCTCGTTTCATAATCTGGATCGCCAATTACAATAAAACATACTAATGCCCCTTCCTTTTTATTTTTTAAACTCCTAAAAGCTTCTTTATAGCTCATCATGTTATTATTTCCCCTATTTGGTCTAAATCTTTATCCCCCCTTCCACTGATATTAATAACAATGATGTCGTCTTTTTTCATTGTTTTTGCTATTTTTATAACATGAGCCACAGCATGAGCAGATTCCAAAGCTGGGATTATTCCTTCTTCTTTGCTCAATATCTTAAATGCTTCAATAGCCTCTTTATCTGTTGCGTAAGTGTAGTGCACCCTTTTCATTTGTCTCAAAATGCTGTGCTCAGGCCCAACTGCACAATAATCCAAGCCTGCAGCTACAGAATAGGTATTATGAATTTGCCCGTATTTATCCTGCAAAACAAATGTTTTTGTACCATGGATAATCCCAATTCTTCCAAGTTTTTTGTCATTGAATCTTGATGCATGTTTTCCACTTTCAATTCCAGCACCGCCTGCTTCAACTCCAACTAATTTGACTTTTTTATCATTGATAAATTCATTAAAGATGCCTATTGCGTTGCTTCCCCCACCTACACAGGCAACTATCAGGTCTGGAAATCTGCCTTCTGCCTCTAAAATCTGTTTTTTAGTCTCTTTTCCTATAACACTTTGAAAAAACTTAATCATGCTTGGATAGGGATGGGGTCCAAGCACAGAGCCAAGCAGATAATGTGTGTTAGTTACATTTGCAGTCCAGTCCCTGAGCGCTTCATTAATAGCATCTTTTAATGTCTTAGAGCCGCTGTCTACAGGCTTAACATTAGCCCCAAGAAGCTTCATTCTTAAAACATTTAATTTTTGCCTTTCAATGTCTTTTGTTCCCATATATACGTCTGTTTGAAAATTCAGCTTTGCGCCAGCTGCGGCAGCTGCAACACCATGCTGTCCAGCCCCGGTTTCAGCAATTAGCCTATTTTTTCCAATATATTTTGCAAGCAAAGCCTGGCCAAGAGCATTGTTTATCTTATGCGCTCCAGTGTGCAATAAATCTTCACGCTTTAAATAGATTTTACATCCAAGCTTTTTGCTCAAATTTTCACAAAAGCTTAAAGGAGTAGGCCTTCCGGCATATTTTTTTAATAACTCATTTAACTCTGAATTGAATTTTTTGTCTTTTTTAAATTTTAAAAAAGCATTTTCTAGCTCTTCTAATGCAGGCATTAAAGTTTCTGGCACAAAAATTCCTCCAAAGCCGCCAAATTTTCCTAAAGATTTCATTTTGCTGCCTCAATAAATTCTTTCATTTTTTCAAAGTCTTTTTTGCCTGGATAATGCTCTATGCTGCTGCAAACATCTACAGCATAAGGTTTTATCTCATGAATAGCTAGCTTGACATTAAGCGAGTTCAAACCTCCAGATAAAAATAATCTTTTTTTATCGGCATTTTTTGCAAGTCTCCAGTCAAATGCTGTACCAGTTCCCCCATAAAGACCTTTTTTGAAAGAATCCAGCATTACATAATCTGTTTTGTATTTATTTATATTTTTAATGCCGCTAATCTTCTTTACCCTGAAAGATTTAATTACTTTATTTGGTAATGCTTTTTTTAAATCCATGATGAACTGCGGGTTTTCTTCGCCCGATAGCTGTATAACATCTATATTGCAAAAATTGACTGTTCTTTTTATTTTGCTTATGTCTTCATTAACAAAAATACCGACTTTTTTTGTCTTTTGAGGAAGTTTTTCTATTATAATTTTTGCATTTTGTTCTTTGATATATCTTGGACTTTGCTTATAAAAATTAAATCCAAGATAGTCTGCTCCTAAATTTACTGCGTTCATTGCATCTTTATAATTTGTAGTTCCGCATATTTTTATTTTGGTCATTTTATCAGAGACATTATTTCTTCTTCTAAGTTTGCAGAATTCATAAATAGAGTTCCAACCAGGATGGAATTAACCCTTCCTGATAGTTTTTTAATATAATCTTTGGAAGAAATTCCACTTTCACTAACTACTATTTTGCTTTCAGGTATTTTATCTGCTAATCTCAATGTTGTTTCAGTATCAACTTTTAATGTGCTAAGGTTTCTGTTGTTTATTCCTATTATTATGGCATTAGATTTTAATACTTTATTTAATTCTTCTTCTGTATTGACTTCTACGAGACACTCCATACCATAATTTTTGGCTATGCCAATAAAATTATCTAATTCGTAATTTGATAAAATAGAAGCAATTAATAAAATGGCATCAGCATTATAAAATCGTGACTCATAAATTTGATATTCGTCAATTATAAAATCCTTTCTCAAAATAGGCAGTTTTGATAGTTTACTAACTGTTCTTATATCCATTAAACTACCATCAAAAAATCTTTTATCTGTTAATACAGAAATAGCGTCTGCATATTTGCTGTATATGTCAACAATTTTTTTGATATCAAATTCTTTATTAGTTATATTTTTGGAAGGGGATCTTCTTTTTATTTCTGCAATGAGATTTAGTTTATTTTTAGATATTGCCTTTCTAAAATCTCTTTTAGAATTTTTTAAGTTATACTTAAAACTAGATAAAGGCAAATTTTTTTTGCTAGTTTTGACTTCCTTTCTTTTATTTTCAATTATTTTGTTTAGCATTTCCATTTGTAAAATTAATTAAATCCTTTAATTTTTCCAGGGCTTTGCCAGAGTCTATAGAATTAGTTGCGAGTTCTACAGCATCTTTATAATTATTAACTATGCCTGTCGTTAATAATGCCGCAGCTGCATTCAACAAAACAACATCTCTTTTTGGACCATCAGCACCTTGCAGAATGTCAAGGATAATTTTAGCATTTTCTTGGGGAGAACCACCCATGATTTCTTTTAACTCCCTGCAACTAAATCCGAAATCTTCAGGGTTAATCTCGTAAGATTCAATAGCACCATTCTTTAATTCATAAACTTTTGTTTTGCTGCAGATTGAGATCTCATCCAACCCTTTGCCATTAACAGCTATTACATGTTTACTGCCCAAATTTTTCAATACTTTTATGAAATTGGCCAATAATTTTTCATCAAAAACGCCAACTAGCTGGGATTTTGCATTAGCTGGGTTAGTTAGTGGGCCAAGTATGTTAAAAATAGTCCTTATACCAAGTTCCTTTCTTGCATTCAATGCGTATTTCATTGCTGGATGAAATATTGGCGCAAACATGAATCCCAATCCAATCTCTTCTATGCATTTTTCCACTTGTTTTGGCTGCAATTCTATGTTTACTCCTAATTCTTTTAAAACATCAGCACTTCCGCATTTAGAGCTAACTGATTTATTGCCATGCTTTGCCACAGCAACCCCTGCTCCGCTGACAACAAATGCAGCAGCAGTTGAGATATTAAATGTGTTTGAATTATCACCGCCAGTACCGCAAGTATCAACTAAAAATTTAACTTTTGGATTTATTATATGGGCTTTCTGCCTCATTATTTTGGCGCAAGCTGTAATCTCGTCTATAGTTTCGCCTTTAAGCCTTAAGGCTACAAGAAAACCAGCAATCTGCGCATCTGTTGATTTGCCTTCCATTATTTCTTCCATAACTTGTTCTGTTTCAGCTTCTGCCAAGTCGTGCTTTTGAACTAGTTTTGATATTGCTTCTTGGATCATTTTAATTCCTCTAATAAATTCTCTATAATCAGACCACCACTTGGTGTTAGTATGCTTTCTGGATGAAATTGAACACCTTCGATAAAGAATTTCTTATGGCGTATACCCATTGCAATATTAGTTTCACTTTTAGCGCTTACAACAAGCTCGTCCGGAATTTTCAAACCGGCAAGAGAATGATACCTACCAACCTGAAATGGATTCTCGACATTTCTATAAATAGCCTTTTTATCATGGGTTACTTTTGATGGCTTGCCATGAAAAACCTCCGGAGATTTATCTACAATTCCGCCAAATGCTTCTATTATGCATTGATGCCCTAAGCAAACTCCAAAAATAGGAATTTTTCCAGCGTACTGTTTAATTATTTCTACAGAAATTCCTGCATTTTTTGGAGCGGAAGGGCCCGGTGATATAACTATCAATTTCGGGTTTATCTTTTTTATAATCTTTTCAAAATTTTCAAAGCTGATATTATTTCTATAGACATAAACTTTGCAATTTCTTTTTTCAAACTCATCAACTAAATTGTAGGTAAATGAATCAAAATTATCAATCATTAGAATGTTCATCTTACCCACCAGCTAACTCTATTGCTTTCAAGCACGCATAAGCCTTTCTTTCAGTTTCCACGAACTCAGATTCAGGATCACTGTCATAAACTATTCCCGCGCCTGCCCTGACATTCCGCCATAAAAACCTCTCTTTGTTTTTTCATATATTCTAATTAATTTCATAGCTTCTACTTTTGGAGCGCCTGTTAAAGTTCCCATGTTCATTGTTGCTACATACGCATGCAATGCATCTAAATTGTGCTTTAAAGTTCCCTTCACATTAGAGACAAGGTGCTGCACATGGGAATATTTCTCAACAATAAAAGGCTCATCCACATATCTTGTGCCCGGTTCGGATATTTTTGCTACATCATTTCTTGCTAAATCTACAAGCATTATATGCTCAGAAATCTCCTTTGCATCTATTTTTAGTTCAGTTTCGTACCTTGAGTCAAGGTCTGCGTCAATTTTGTTTCCTACTAAACCTCTTGGCTTTGTGCCTGCAATTGGCCTAATTTCAGCAATCTTCTTTTCATCACCCTGCACCCTGAGGCTCATCTCGGGTGATGAGCCAAGTAAAACGCCATCGTCATTTTTAATATAAAACATATATGGGCTTGGGTTTAGCTCTCTTAATTTCTTATAAACTTCAATAGGCTCTTTATTGAAATCTAGACTTATTGTTCGGGAAATAACAGTTTGATATACATCTCCCGATATTATATGCTGTTTTATTTTCCTAACTAGCTCTATAAATTCTTCCCTGCTCGTATCTGTTTCAATTCTGTATTTAGATTTTGAATAGCTCTTTGGTTTTTCAATATTTTTATTTATGGATTTTTTATAATATTCAATTTTAGAAATACATTCTTCATAAGCATTGTTAATATCGTCTGTTATTAAAGCATTGGCAACAAAAAATGTCTTATTCTCTTTATGGTCTATTAAAAATAAATTATCAAGAAAATAGAAGATATAGTCTGGATCATTTATAGTATATTTTTTATTTTTAGGCAAATCTTCAAATTGGTCAATGAAATCATAGGATATGCATCCAAAAAGACCTGCATAAGGAATAAAAGCCTTTAAAGTTGGTTTAAATTTAAAAGCAATCTTGCGTATTATATCCATATGATTTGGAAGTTTTAATCTTTCTTCTTCGCTAACAGTTTTTCTTTTTGGTTTTAATTTTCCACTTATTCTGTCTTTTTTATATTCAACCTCATCACAAAAGTTAAAATCATTTTTTAAGAATCTGATAAACCTAACGCCTAAATCATTTAATGCGATTATCTCAAAATGTTCCTTTTGCCCTATAACTTTTAAGCATGGGTCAGCACTTCCTAAGCTTTTTTCTCCATATTTTGGCACTATATCGGCAGACTCAAATAATATTGAATGTTTTTTGTTTCCATAATCTGATAGTTTTGCAAAATATTCGACTGGTTGCAATGCGTAAGGCAATACTTCTACAACAGGCACTATACTTCCAATCTTCGCGTTTTTGATTAAATTGTAGGCTGGATGCATGTTAAACAAACCCCTACAAAATCACTTTTCAGCTGGTATTTAAACCTTATGCCACAAATGCACAAAATTTATAAATAAAGACTTATTTGTGTCTTTTATGACACATATAGCTGAGAAGGTAAAGGCGTTTCTGGACAATGACTTCATAATAAGGAAGTGCCTGTTCAGGAGCATAATAAGCCTGAGGGCACTGTCCAGATATATCATAAAAACTCTGGATTTAGATGAAAAAAACCTTGATGCCGTAATCAGTGCCATCAGAAGGTATAAAAAAGAAGAAAAGCATAAATCAGAAGCAGAACTAAGAAAACTTTTTTTAAAAATAGGAGTTAAAACAAGAAGCAATATTATTGACATTTGCCTTAAAAAAAGCAGAAAAGTGCTTGAGCAGTTGAATAAGATAAACTCGATTGTGGACGTTGAGAAAGGGGAGGTAATAAGGATAATCCAGGCAGAAGAAAGCATTAGGATAATAATAGACGAAAAGAACCTTGAAAAGTTTTTTAATTATTTTTCAAAAGCTGATTGCCTTTCAATTGAAAAAAATTTAGTTGAAATAAACCTTCATTTCGCATCTGAAGCGGCGAAAACTAAAGGCGTAATATCCCTAATATCATCAAGCCTTAATGCCGAAGACATAAATATCATTGAAATAATAAGCTGCGCGCCTGAACTGCTGATATTTATAAAAAAAGACGACTTGCTCAAGGCTTTAAATGTAATAAACAACTTAGAAAATATTATGGCGGCTTAATTTCTCAAAACCTAAAATTTTATAAACAAAACAATATTAATTTTTTACATGAAAGGCACAATATTCTTTGACATCGACACACAGCATAATTTCATGCACAAAGACGGCAGGTTCTATGTGCCTGATGCGGAAAAAATAATCCCTAAGTTAAAGAGAATAACGGATTTTGCAAGTAAAAACTGGATAAGCATTGTTGCCTCCATAGATTTGCAGAAAAGCGGTGTAGAAATTCTGGCAAATTACGCTAATCAAGCAAACGGTTACAGAAAAATTCCTGAAACGACATTGCCGAATGCGAAAATAATACCCAATAATAAATTAGAAAATGGGCAATTAAAGGATATTTTAGAAAAATACAGCAGGTTCTGGATTTTCAAGCAGAAAAATGACATTTTTTCCAATCCAAACACAAAAGAAATCATAAAAAACGCCAAAAGAGCCTGTGTTTACGGCGTTGCAACCGACTACTGCGTGAAAGCGGCAGTGCTTGGATTAAGAGACATGGATATTGAGACTTATGTCGTCAGGGACGCGATAAAGCCTGCTTTCAGGAAGAATGAAGATAAGGATTTGGAATTGTTCAGGAAGAAAGGGGCGAAATTGCTGACAACTTCGCAGTTATTAAGCAGAAGATTGCAATACACTTAGATATCCACCACAACCCTTGCCTTCCACTGATTTTTCTCTTTCTTAACCTCAAACATGTGCATTGTTACAGCTTTTATGTCATTTTCCAAGCGCTGTTTTTGGGGGTTTATAGTATCACCTTCAATAATTGCTTTCAAATTATATTTCTTGTTTTGCTTAATTTCAACTTTAACCTTATTGAAAACCATGTACTTTGAGTCTTTCAAAAACAAAATCTCAGACAGGAAATCATACAATAAGTTGTCAATTTTTTCATTATCGAGTTGAAATTCAATTTTTCCTTTTGCATAAATAGTTTTTAAATCGGCACTCAGCTCAAAAATTGCCAATGCGGCGTTCTCGAACAGCTCATTCAAGTCCTTACCGTATGCCTCATATGCAATGTCAGCAATTGCAACGTTTTCCAGAAATTCATATTTCCTCTTGTCGTTGTTTATGTTCATTTTAGTGCTGGAACACCTCTCCTACAATCCATATCAGAAATATACCTAATGCAAGCAAAACAAGCTGTACAAGCGATTTTTTCAAGTCCTTCTCCTTGTGGATTTCAGGAATCAGGTCGCTGCTCGCTATATAGACAAAGCCTCCAACCGCAAAAGAGGTAAGGAATGTTGTTGAGTTCCCTATGGCGCTTGAGTAAAAGTAAGCAGCCAAAGCCCCAATCACTGCAGTCAAAGCTGTCAGGAAATTATAAACAAGAGCCTTTGCCTTTGAGAATCCGCCATAAATCAAAATTGAAAAATCTGCTATTTCCTGCGGTATTTCGTGCGCGATGATGGCAATTGTTGTTATAATCCCGAGCGCAGTATTGTTCATAAAACTGATTGCAATCACAGCGCCGTCAAGAAAGTTGTGGATTGCGTCTCCAACTATATTTAAGTATGTAAATCCATGCACTTCCTCATGCTCATGCCCTGCATGATGGTGGTGCCAGTAAAGGAATTTCTCCAAAATGAAAAACGACAATATGCCGAGCAAAATAAAAATCGGCACGCTTTCTTTGAAGCCGTTTTCAAGCGCCTCGGGAAGCAAATTAAGAAAAGCTGCCCCAAGCAAAGTGCCTGCTGCAAAGCTTACCAGATAAAATAATATTTTATTCAGGGTTTTCTTGCGGAAAAAAATTAATATTCCGAGAATTGACACTAGGCTGACTATCAGGACTGCGATGAGTATTTGTAATAGTATTGATAACATTTTATTAAATTTAACCCTTCACGTTGCCTATTGGCTTCAACCCAACAACAGGCTTGCTTATTCCCGCCTGTGAAACGGCATCAATAACATCGTTTATATTCTTGTATGCAAATCCAGCCTCTTCGGCTAACCCGGACATTGAAGTTGCTTTGACATAAATTCCTTTTTTTTCCATGTCTTTCTGCAGCTGCTCGCCTCTGACTTGGTGCTTTGCAGCAGCCCTTGACATTGTCCTTCCAGAGCCGTGTGCTGTTGAGCCAAAGGTTTCATCCATTGCCTTTTGAGTGCCGACAAGCAAAAAGCTTCCAGTCTCCATTGAGCCGCCTATGATTACAGGCTGTCCGGTTTCCTTGAATATTTTTGCCAGTTCAGGGTGATGAGGCGGAAATGCCCTTGTGCTTCCTTTCCTGTGCACGACAAGCTTTTTCTTTTTTCCATCAATAACATGCTCTTCAAGCTTTGCAATGTTGTGCGCAACATCATAAACCATGTGCATCTCAAGTTTTTCAGCTTCTGTCCTGAAAACTTTTGAAAATCCTTCCCTTATCCTGTGCAAGATGACTTGGCGGTTTGCAAATGCCATGTTGGCTGCGCATGCCATTGCCTTGTAATAATCCTGCCCCTCATTGCTTTGGAAAGGCGCGCATGCCAATTCCCTGTCATAAACATCAATATTGTATTTTTTCATTACTCCTTCAAAAATCCTCAAATAATCAGTACCAATCTGGTGCCCAAAGCCCCTTGAGCCGCAATGAACCATTACAACAACCTGCTCGGGCTCAACAATGCCAAACTTTTTTGCTAAATCTTCATCAAAAATGTTTTCCGCCTTTACAACCTGGATTTCCAGGTAATGGTTGCCGGAGCCCAAAGTGCCTAATTGTTTCATACCCCTTTCAATTGCCTTTGAGCTTACTTTTTCAGGCTCTGCCCAGTCAATCCTGCCATAGCCTTCCGTCCTTTCCAGGTCTTCTTTCCATCCGTAATTGTTTTCAACGCACCATTTCGAGCCATACTCCATGATTTCTTTGAACTGTGATTTGTTTGCGTCAACAAAGCCCCTTGAGCCGACTCCTGACGGGACTGTACTGAACATGGTGTCAACAAGTTCCCTTAATCTTGGCTGGACATCCTTGAAAGTAAGATTTGTAGTTACAAGGCGCATTCCGCAGTTGATGTCAAAGCCTATTCCCCCTGGAGAAATGACTCCTGTTTCTGAATCAAATGCCGCAACTCCGCCGATTGGGAAGCCGTATCCCCAGTGCCCGTCCGGCATGCAGAAAGCGTACTTTTGAATTCCCGGAAGGCAGGCAACGTTAGTGACTTGGTTAAATACACCATTGTCCATTCCGTCTAGGAGTTTTTTCGTAGCATAAATTCTTGCAGGCACCAGCATTCCTTTTTTATAGCTAGTTGGAATTTCCCAGATAGTTTTATCCACCTGCCTTATGTCCTTGGGCTTTTCAAAATTCTGTTGCATTTTATTTTGATTAAATTATTTGATTGTGTTTTAACCTAATTTTGCGTAGAATTTTAACATTCCACGCACGCTCTCTGCAAAAACTTTATTGCGAGCATGCGCTAATTCTAGCGTAATTGCTATTTATTTAAAGGTTGCGGTTATTATTTTCAATATAGCAAACGGATTTCGCATTTTCACTCATGATTTATTTTCTTTCAATATTTACAAAATATATTGATTCATGAGCTTTTTCGCAACGCTTTTAAATCAAAATTGAATGACTTGGCAAGCCGGCAAAGTTTCAACACAAACGAGGTGCTTAAAATGGCAAAGAAGAAAAAAGAGCAAATCGAGCAGCAATAATTTCTTGATTTTGTGGATTAATTTTAATTTTCTATTTCTTTTTTATTTTTATGCAAATATTTAAATTCTTTAAGATAAATCTGTATAAGAATGAAAGAAATTACTTTAAAGCCAATCGGTATTGTAAAAAATAATGTGAAAGAGCCAAGATTTGGAAACTTTGCAAATGAGGTTTCTGAAATTATAGTTGATGAAAAATTCAAAGAGGCATTGGATGGAATTGATGATTACTCTCATGTTATTATAGTTTATTGGATGGATAAAGTTAAAGACCGAATCCAATTGCGATTACAACAGTAAAATTATTAGAACACAACGGAAACAAAATAAAAGTAAAAGGCCTGGATGTTATTGATGGTACACCTGTAATTGATATAAAACCATATTGGCCGCAATATGACAAAGTTGAAAATGGAAAAGTGCCAAGTTGGGTGAATAAGCTGGAATTCTGAATTTTATTTGGATAAGTTTAAATAGGAATAAATTCGTAGTATCTTAAAAAGAGGTTTTAATGAAAGTTGAAACAAAGCTGATTCTTGGATTTTTAATAATCTATCTGCTGTTCGGCTCAGCCATATTTATTTCCATGTATGAAAGCTCAAAGGAATTGAAAAAGACAGCCAGCGAAGGCTTGTTAGCGTTAACACGCCATACAATTGAGGAA
>JAGVXS010000042.1 GCA_018303685.1 Candidatus Woesearchaeota archaeon | reverse complement strand
TTGAAAAAAGGATGGAGATTCAGGAAACGATAATAAACACCATAATGGAAGTGATTGAGCATTACCAATCAGCATATGACAGGAAAAAATCTTGATGGCGAATTCCCTAAAATTGTCAGGAAGCCCTGGGGAAAGGAAATCTGGCTGGAATTAAACGAAAAATACTGCTACAAGCGAATCTACATCAACAAGGGCACAAGGACGAGCTTCCAGTACCACAAAAAAAAGCTTGAAACCAACTATATAATAGACGGAAAGGCTGAAGTCTGGCTCGAGAACGACAAAGGCGTTGTGGAGAAAAAAATCATGGAAAAAGACAGCTTTTTTACTGTCAAGCCGCCAAGAAAGCACAGGGTTATAGCAATAACTGACGTTGTACTGCAAGAAGTATCAACGCCGGAAGTTGATGATGTAATCAGGATAGAAGATGATGCAGGAAGGCCCGACGGCAGGATAGATTCAGAGCACTCCAAATAATGAATCTGCAAAGAATTACAAAGTGGTTGTGATGAAAGTTGCACTCTGTTTGCATGGCTTGGCAGGCGGCTTAAGCGAGAAATATGAGGGAATGCCTGTGGACTTCAAGATAGGCTACGAGCACTATAAAAAGCATATTCTTGATAAAAATGACTGCGATGTTTTTATCCACACGTGGAGCGTGCAGTCTGAGGAAGAAATCAAAAAAATATACATGCCGAAAAAGAGCCTTTTTGAAAAGCAGATAATATTTGACAAGCCGAATTTTCTGAAAAAAATAATTGACAAGCGCCCCTACATGAAGCACGCCACTTACAGCAGGTGGTACAGCACTAAAAAAGCCATAGGGCTCAAAAAACAATATGAGGAAGAGAACAATTTCAGGTACGACTGTGTTTTCATCTCAAGGTTTGATATGGCGTTTTTCAATGATGTTATATTCAAGAATTATGACATGGGCAGATTTTATGCTCCCTATGCTTACAGGTATGTAAGCTCCGACGGAAAGGAAATTCCCAATAATCAGTATTGGGAGGTTGCGAAGAAAGCAGACATGTCCAAATATACAAAAAAGCCGATTGGCTACCCACACAATAACGAAGGGCTGTCTGACCTGTTTTTCTTTTCCAACTCAGATTTCATGGACAGGTTTGCAGCGCTTTATGACAATCTTAATTCATATCTGAAGGAATGCGAATGCTCAAGCCACCTGCTTGCATTGCATCACATTAAAAAGCTGAATTTGCTTGACAAGCTTGATTTTGCATTGTACAGGTTTGATGATTTTGACTTGGTAAGAAGGAAGTTCTTCGGATATGTAAAATAAACTTATTTCAGCACTCTTTTGTACAAATCTTTCAATTCCTGAACCTTTACAACCCTAAGCAAAAACAGTACAGCTATGTACAAAAGCCCTGATATTGCTAAAATTACTCCCGTCTCCAGCCATACATTAATGGCCATCATTTTTTTCAGCAGCCATATGGCACTTGCGGCGATTATGCCTGCAGCAAAAGTCCCTGCCCATGGCTTTATCGGGTAAGAAATTGCGATGAATTTTCTGATCTCAAAAAGCCCCATAGCCATCATTATGAAATATCCTGCTGCTGTCGTGATAGCCGCCCCAAGTATTCCCAAGAGCGGAATCATGGCAAGGTTTGCGGCAAAGTTGAAGGCAGCAGCCACATAAACAATCTTGCTTGTTATCTGCGGCTTCCCGATGCCAGCAAAAAAATTTCCGTTGACCTGGTGTATGACTGCAAACATGATACCCAAAACAAGTATTTTCATCGCATTGCCTGCCAGCAGATATTCTTTCCCGTATAATATACTTATTATGAGGTCGGCAAATGAAAACACCACAAAAACTATTGGTATTATTGTTATTATGGAATATTTGTATAATGACTCGATGCCTGCCTTGAGAAGGTCTTTTCTTTTCTTTGCCCACAGCTCGCTTGTCAATGGAAACAGCACCTGCCCCGTAGCCCTCGGAAAATACAGAAGAACCCTTGCTGTCGGGTAAGCAACGCTGTAAAGCGCGACGTTCTTCAAGTCAGTGAAATAAGTCAGCATTGTTACATCAGTATTCCCAAGTATCACCCCGCCGACATCATTTGCCAGCACAAATATGCTGTATTTTGATATCCTCCTGAACAGTCTCCTGCTCCAGGAGAATTTTGACTCAAAGAACTTTGGGAAAACTTTTTTCACGAAAATAAAGCCAAAAATTATCGTCAAAATAAGCGGCGTTAGTATATAGGCATATACGGGAATCTTTAATCCAAAGCCCGTTTTCAGCCCGATAAGAATTATGCCTATGATCAGCAGCATCCTGACCAAATCCACCAATGAGAAATACCACATCCTCCTGAATCCCTGGAAAGCAAACTTCAGCACTTGTGTAAAGCTGTCTATGAAGAATGCTATCGCCATAAGCTTAAGCGCAAAGCCTGCATCTGCATTGTGGAAAAAATGAGAGCTGAGGTAATTCGAGAGAAGGTAAACAGCAATAATGACGATAGAATTTATTACGGCTTGTATAGCCAAAACATAGATTATTGAGCTTTTTATCAGGTCATTCCTGCCTTTGCTCTCGAATTCAGGTATGAACTTTGTGAGCGCCCTGTCAAACCCAAGGCTCTTGAAAACCCCTATGAGCCCAAGAAACGAAATAACAGCATAAAACAAGCCAAAGTCCTCTATGCTCAGATTCCTTGCCAGCAGTATTCTGACAATATATCCCATAAAGGCTGCTATTATGGAAATGATAAATACTATAGCAGCGCCCCTGATGGCAAACTTGGTGTAGTTCTCCATTTTCAATGGTTTGCTCAGTCTTTATTTAAACGTTTTTGCTTTTGAATTTGCGCCTTATTCAGGTTCAAAATGCCGAGCCGCAGGACGATGCCATATCGAAAACTTTAAAAGAGCGCATTCAATACCAGGAGCTATGGAAAAAGTGCTTGTTACAGGAGGGGCAGGGTATGTAGGCTCTGTGCTGGTTCCCATGCTGCTGGAGAAAGGCTATGACGTTACAGTATTTGACAGCCTTATGTATGGCGGCGACGGCATATTGCCGCTGTTCCATAATGATAACTTCCATTTTATCAAAGGAGACGTCAGAGATGGAAATGCCCTGAAGAAAGCCATTTCAAATGCAGACTCAATAGTCCATTTGGCCGCTATAGTGGGCTATCCGGCATGCAAAAGAGACCCTGTGCTTGCAAAGCAGATAAACGAGGACTCGTCAAAATTCATTGCTGATAACATAAGCCCTGAGCAGCTGGTTGTGTTCACATCAACCGGAAGCAATTACGGCGCTGTAACTGATGAGATATGCACAGAAGAAACACCTTTAAGCCCATTGACGGTTTACGGCGAGACAAAGACAAATGCAGAAAGGCATTTTCTCGCAAACAAGTCGTGCAATGTAATCATATACAGGTATGCAACTGCATTCGGGGTTTCTCCAAGAATGAGGCTGGACCTGCTGATTAACGACTTTGTTTACCAGATGGTAAAAAACAACTACCTTTTAATTTATGAAAAAGACTTCAAAAGGACTTTCATCCATGTAAGGGACATAGCCAGATCCATAATATTTGCCCTGGAAAACAGGCATAAGATGGCAAGGCAGGTGTATAACGTCGGGGACAATGGCATGAACTACAGCAAGGAAGACATAGCCCTCATACTAAAGAAATACAAGGATTACTACCTGCACTTTGCAGACAGCGGCAAGGACGAGGACCAAAGGAATTACGAAGTGTCTTACAAAAAAATCAACAGCCTTGGCTTCCGCACAGTCATAGATATACACAAGGGCATCAAGGAGCTTATACGCGCAATGGAAGTCATACAGGTGCCCAGGGCTTATTCAAATGTCTGAATTTTGGCTTTTTTAGGGGGCAAAAACTCTTATGATAGACGGGAATATTTTAAAGAATATAAGGAAGCATTACGACTCTTACGCAAAAGAAAGGCACCAGTGGATAAGGAAAAATAAATATTATCACGGGCAGATGCTGAAATACTATTCTTTTTTGGTGCCCGAGGGAAGCAGGGTTCTTGAGCTCGGCTGCGGCATAGGCTACATCATAGGCAGCCTCAAGCCGTCTTACGGAGTCGGAGTTGATTTCAGCGGTGAAACAATCAAGGCTGCAAGAAAAAGCTATCCCGGCATCAAGTTTGTATGCTCAGCCTATGAGGATTTCAGCACAAAAGAGAAATTTGACTATATAATAATATCCGGCATTTTGAGCATAACCAACATGCAGAAACTGCTGCAGAACATAAAAAAATCCTGCAATCCTGACACGAGGATAATAATCTGCGAGTACAACCGGATTTGGTCGCCTTTGCTGAGGCTCTCAGAGAAGCTAAGGCTCAAAATGCCTGAAGTCAAGATAAATGAGCTCGCCGTCAAGGACATAGAGAATATCATAAACATCAACGGCTACCAGCTGATAAAAAGGGACAAATTCGGGCTGATGCCCAAATACATCCCGATTCTGTCTGCATTCTTTAACAAAGTGCTTGCAAAGCTGCCTTTGATTAATAGCCTCTGCCTTAACCAATTCCTTATTTTCAGGCTGAATGAAGCGCCCAAAGATGCAAAAAAAGTGTCTGTTGTCCTGACCTGCAAGGACGAAGAGGGCAACATAGAGGAGCTGGTAAAAAGAACGCCAAGCATGGGAGGGCACACGGAGCTGGTTTTTGTTGAAGGCGGCTCAAAGGACAATACTTACGGCAAGATACAAGAGATGATTAAAAAATATCCTAAAAAGGACATAAAGCTGCTGAAGCAGAAGGGCATCGGCCCAAAAGACGCAATATACACGGGCTTTGGACATTCAAAAGGCGACTTTATCATTTTGCTTGAGGCGGATTTGACAACTCCGCCAGAGGAGATATCCTATGTCTGGGACATCTATAAAAAAGGCTATGGCGAATACGTACAGGGTTCGAGGCTTGTTTACAGGATGAACAAAAAAGCCATGCCAAAGCTTAATTATTTCGGAAACGGCATGTTTGCAAAGATATTCACTTGGATAGTTGGCCAGAGGTTTACAGACACGCTTTCCGGTGTGAAAGCCATGTCCAAGGAAAGGTACAGGCAGTTTGAGAAGCAAAAAAACTTTTTCAGGGACTTGGACCCTTTTGGAGATTTTGAGATGATATTCTGGTGCATGAAGAACAACCTCAAGCTGGTTGAGGTCCCGATAACATACCTTCCCAGAAAATACGGGGAAACCAAGATAAAGGCTGTTAAGCACGGCTGGATGCTGCTCAAAATATCATTGAAGGCAATGAAACTGTTCAAATTCAGGGTATAGGCATGAAAAACACAAATAAAAACATCAATTACAGCGGGACATTTCCGAAGTATTACGATTTGATAAACAAGGGCAAGGACTATGATAAGGAAGCTGAAATTATAGATTCTGTTATAAGAAAATATTCAAAGAAAAAAAGCCTTAAGCTGGCTGATGTGGGCTGCGGCACCGGAAACCACACCATTGCCTTTTCCAGAATGGGCTACAGGGCATATGGGTTTGACGTGTCAAGGCACATGATTAGCATTGCGAGGGGCAAGTCCACAGGGCTGCATTTCGAGTGCAAAAGCTTTGAAGACGTGGACGAGCCGTTTGATGTAATCGTATCATTGTTTGATGTCGTGAATGCGCTTGGCCCGTACAAGAATCTTGCGGGCTTCTTCAGGTCAGTCGCTAAAAACATGAAAAATGATTCAATATTCATTTTTGACGCATGGAACGGCAGCGCTGTTTTTCTGCATCCGCCTGAGATAAAAACAAAGGCAATCGAATGGAAAGGGTTAAAAATCGAGAGAAAAGTGATTCCAAAGACTGATTTTTTAAGGCAGGTTTGCACGCTGAAGTATGACATAAAAGCTTATAAGAACGGCAGGCTTGCAGAGCACGTCCATCCCAGCCTTGTAATCAACTTTTTCACATACAACGAGATTGTGAATGCTCTGGATGATTCAGGCCTGAAAGTCGTGCAGGCATTCCCTTACAAGGAGCCAAGCAAAAAAATTGCCGAAAATGACTGGAAAATAAACTTTGTCTGTAAACTAAGGTGATTGCATGAAATACAAAGTTCCCCAATTGGAGCCGTATTTTGACGAAGACGAGCTGAACAACCTGAAAAAAGTCATAGAAACCAGGTGGATAACCGAAGGCCCTTTTTCCGAGGAGTTTCTGGAGGATATAAAAAAATTCACAAAAGCAAGGTACGCTGTTTTGGCCAGCAACGGCACACTGGCTTTGTACCTTTCTTTGGCGGCATTGGGCATCAAGGAAAGTGATGAAGTAATTTTGCCGGACTTCACCTTCAGCGCTTCAGCATCTCCTGTGATATTCAGGGGAGCTGTTCCAAAATTTGTCGATGTTTTTGATGATGACCTAAACATAGACACAGGTAAAATAGAGCAGGCAATAACGCCAAAAACCAAGGCTATAATGCCTGTGCATATTTACGGCAGAAGCTGTGACATGGGAAAGATTATGGAAATTGCAGGCAGGCACAGCATAAAGGTGCTCGAGGATGCGGCGCAGGGCTTTGGCGTTTATTGCAGGGGAAATCATGTCGGCGCAATAGGCGACCTGGGCATAATATCATTTTTTGCAGACAAGACAATAACAACTGGAGAGGGCGCTGTTGTGCTTACGAACAATGAAGAGCTTTACAGCAGGCTGAAGCTGCTGCGCAACCAGGGAAGGCCGCACAGCGGCACATTTGTGCACCCGGGCCTGGGAATGAACTTCAGGATGACAGATTTGCAGTGCGCTGTCGGCGTAGCCCAGATCAAAAAATTCAAAAAGATTGAAAAGGTAAAGCTGGAGCATTACGAGCTTTACCGCAGGCTGCTTCG
>JAGVXS010000055.1 GCA_018303685.1 Candidatus Woesearchaeota archaeon | reverse complement strand
GCCCATCTTTGCAGACACGAAAATTCCGCTTGGGTAAAAACCCTCATACTCGAGCTCCATCAGGCCTGGCAGCTCAAGGTTTATGGACTCTGCAAACGCCTCGGCGTCATTTTTTGTCTTGCCGTCAAGCGTCAAAAAAACGCTGTCTGTGTCGCTGTACAGGACAACAAAGCCCTCTTTCTGCGCCCTGTCAATAACCTTATGGATGTAAAACCTGCCCCATGCTGTCGTGCCCCTGGCGCACTCTATGCTGTACCACCTTGCGCCGAAAAAGCCCAGGTATCCGTAGAAAGAGTTTGCAAGCAGCTTGAGGCTGTTCTGCCTCGCGTCAAGAAATGCAAATTTTTCGCCATGCTCTTCCTTTATTATCTCCTTGATTCGCATTCTTCTCGTGATCAAGTCCTCTATCAGGATAGGGATAAATCCCTTTCTTTTTGAGCAGAACCAGTGCCTTTCGCTTTCGTCAGGTGTAGGCTTTGCGGAGTCCTCGCAGCACCTGCAGTCAATCGTATCGGGGCCTATATTATGAGAGCCCAAAATTGTCGGGTACAGGCTCCTGAAGTCGAAAACAACAATGTCCTTGTACAAGCCCGGCTTGGGCTCGTAGACAAAAGCGCCCTGATAAGTCTGGAGCCTTCTCTTTTGCACTTCATCATAGCTTGGCTTGTTGGGCGCAATCTCGTTGAACTGCTGCGCCTGCTTCATTATGTACCACTCGACAAGCTGGGAAAATCCCATCCTGTTGACATCATAAATGGGAATTCCCACTATCTTCACAATCTCTGTGATTGTCGGCAGCATTTTCACGGCAAGGTTGTAAGTCAAAACCGAGTCGTTGAGGTTGTATTCACAGAATTTCTCAAGGTTGTCGTGGCTGCTGTCCCATATGTTCGGCAAATCCGCCAATGATACGTCGTGCTTCTTCTCCTCGAGAAGCTCAAATGCCACTGCATTCAGGTCGTATGATGTTGTTTCAAGCGAATTTCCCATAACCTTTTTGATGAACTTGAAGATGTCAAGATGAGTTATTCCTGTTACTGCAACCGTAGTCTCCCTTGCCGACTTGACCCTCAATTCGGAAAAGTCCAAGCCTATGTCAAGCTTTATCTTGTACTTGTCCGCCCTTGTCTTTATGTACGGCAGGTCAAACCCGTCGGAAAAGTAGCCTGTCAATATGTCCGGCTTGTAGGTGTCGATTGTCTCCCTGAACTTCCCGATAAGCTCTGCCTCGCTGTTGACAAACTCTATATAATCAAGGCTTGTCCTGAATTTTTTCCAGACAAAAACCTTCCTGAAATTCTCGCCGTAGAATGAAAGCATTATGATGGGATTTTTCTCGGCGTCTATCGCCATGTCAAACGGGCTGTAGGTTTCAATGTCAAATGCAAGAACTCTCGGATTGTGCAGGGTGTCTGTGCCTGCCTGCCCTATGCTGTCGGCCCTGAAAACCTGCACTCTTGACTTCTGGCTGATGAA
Organism: Candidatus Woesearchaeota archaeon; assembly: GCA_018303685.1. Lineage (GTDB taxonomy): Archaea > Nanobdellota > Nanobdellia > Woesearchaeales > GW2011-AR4. Next base: position 6,313 of record JAGVXS010000055.1, on the reverse strand, counting down.
TTCGCCAACTGCCTGGTGCAAAGTCAGAGGGATTATGTTCTTGTCTATGAGGTATCTTCTGGCAAAAGGTATGTCAAACTCGTGCGTGGAGCTTACAGAATCCCAGTCTTTTATCACGCCCCTTACTATTGGAACGCCTGCAGGCAGGTTTACATAAACCCTTAAGGCAAATATTTCCTTCCCGAGGAACTTTTTCAGGACAGCCTCTGCCCGTGTTACAAAGTAAGCGTCATTGTCCTGCTCAACCCTTATTTTTTCCAGCTTTTCGCCTATGTTTATGCCGTCCTTCGGGATTGCGTAAAAATAAGGCTCGAAGCTGCCGTCAAGCACGCAAACCTGCCTTCCGTCGCCTGCCCTGCCGTACATGCTTATGACTGCTTTTCCGTCCTGCACCCTATAGGTTGCGTCCAATGGGAAAAACTCCATTCTGTCAGCCATAGCAGTCGAGAAAGGTTTTTTATATATAAAAGTGTTGGTGCAAAATAAAGAAAACTTTTTATAAGCCCATTTTAATCAAACTAAAAATGAAAGGGGTGGTAGTTTTAGTTCTGTTACTCATAATCCCATTAGCCTATTCCATCTCAATGAGGGAGCTTCTGTCAAGGTACAGCTTTTCAACCACCACAAGCCAGATGAACGTGACAAATCACACAGATTTCATGATTGACAAAAACAATAATGGCATTAACGACGCTTTGGTTTTTGAGCTTGCTACAAACAACACACCTGGAAATTTTATTTTTGCCATTAACATATTTGATAAAAACGGGATTTTAACAAACGAGACAAACAAGACATTAAGTGCCGGGGCAAACAAATTAAACATAACATTTGACTCGATTTTTTTAACCCAAAGCCAGTTCAACTACTCAATCAAAGTCTATAATTCAACTTACAGCCTTAAGTACAGGAAAGATAATATCCCGACACAAAATTATTTTAATTATGAAGAAGGGTTAAAGATATCAGGCATAAAAGATGCAAAAGCCGGCAAAAATTTAAGAATAAATGTGACGCTGAATTCAACTATCAACGGAACCTTTGAAGCAATAGCATTTCTAAGCTATAACCGCTCAATAATAGCTTCTAAGAAAAACGTATCCATAATAAACTCAATGAATGACTTAGTCTTTGAATTTGAAAATGAAACAATAAAACTGACCCATTACACAGGAAAGTTCAGCACCTCTTCAATAAAAATCGGCAGAAAAACAATCAAAACAAATTTTACAACCGGATTTTACGACTTCAGGGATTTTGCCGCTAAATCCTACATTTTCAATTTTACTGACGATGGAAGCGACGCAGACAATAATGGGAAATTTGATGTTCTGCAGGTTAATGCAAGCCTGCAAATTATCGATGACAATACATATACAATTGCCTTAGCTTTATACGATTTGTTTGGCCATATTCTAGAAATAAAAAATTTGTCATCATTCCTAAGCACAGGGCGCAGCAAATTATCGTTCAATTTCAACGGCTCGAAAATACATGACAAAAAGCTTAACGGCCCTTTTAACGTAAAATACATCGAGCTTTACGAGGACGGCGCTTTGATAGACAAAATAAATGATGCTTACACAACTGAAAACTACAACTTTAACGACTTTGACAGCCCAAATTTGCCGGATTTAAAAGCCAATATATCTGTTTCCGGAGAATATCATTATGGAATAAACAACATAACAGTAAACTTTACATTCAAAAATATCGGCAGGGATTATGCATTCAATGTTTTTACAGAGGTTTTTGACAATAAAACATTTTCAAGAGCCAACAAGTCCAATATCTTAAATGCAAATTCCGAGGTTAAACACCAGATTAATTTTTCCAACATATCGGATTTTGAAATAACAGCGATTGCTGATTTGCAGGATTTTGTCGAGGAGCTAAACGAGAGCAACAATGCTGAAAGGATTGTGGTAAAGCTCAACAAGCAACCGGTCTTGGCTCTTGTCAGTAATATGACTATTAATGAGACTGATAAAATTGTAATCAACCTTTCCGCATCTGACCCCAATAACGACGACTTATTTTTTTCAATCAACCTGTCCAGATTCTCAAACAAGTCCAATATTTTTGAGTGGAGCACATCAACTATCGACAGCGGCAATTACACTTTAATTGCAGCCGCTTCTGACGGATTTCTTAATCATTCAAGAATATTCAAAATCATTGTTGCTGATGCGCCCGAAAAAGACGCTGATAATGACGGAGTGAATGACAGCGAGGACAGGCTTTTAGGGGACGAAAAGTCAGTCAAAACCTCAACTATAAACCTCTCGTTGCTTGTCGGCAATTCCAAAAACACCTCCAAGCTGTTTAACAAAACTGACAGCATAGTAATCAAGGACGGGAATCTTGCGATTGCAGAGTTTAACTTTGACTTCTCCAGGTACAAGCTTAATCTTACAAACCTTACAATCGACAAGCAGAGTGCAAATTCTACCGGCTCATTGATTGTAAGTGGGTTGAAAATGCCTGAAGGCACGACAAAGACATTGTACTTGGATAGAGTTGATGCAGGGCTGAACGGAATCTGCATTAAAGACGAGGAGATATCGTCAATAGGAGACATAAGCGCCGATTGCAGTTCTGGCAACGAGCACAAAATCGAGTGCGACGGCACTTTGCAGGGTTCCTATACATGCGCATACAACTCCACACTTGGCAAGTACAAAGTCGAGGGGTTGGGGCATTCCGGCATTGTGCAGATTGATTATACAAAACCAAGCGATAGCAGCGGCACTGCTGCATCTGCAAGCGGTTCTTCAGGGGGCAGTGGAGGCGGCGGCATTGCTTGTAATTCCAATTGGCAGTGCAGTGAATGGGAAAAATGCAGCAACGGCTTTAGGGCCAGAAAATGCATCGATGCCAATAAATGCGCTTTTCCGGGCAAAAAGCCTATTGAGTCAGAGCAATGCACTGCCAATGAGCCAAAGGAAAACGCTATTGATTCAGCCCAATCCGGTTACATGGACAATTTCAGAAGGGCCAGTGGCAGTCTGCGGTCAGGATTTTCAGGCGTAACAGCCATGGCAGCCAAGCCGGCAGGCAGCCATCTTAATTTCGGAGCCTTGATAGTTTTGCTGGAAGTTTTAATTGTAGTGGGGTCTTACCTGGCCATAAAAAGGCTTTATCTTAAAAATCTTTAAATAACAATATAAAAACCTGCTGTTTGGCGGGGCTGTAGTATAACTTGGCCAGACATGGCAAGGGCATTGCCTTTGAGCCAATATCCGCGGTTCGGGACTGCGTGGTGGGGGTTCAAATCCTCCCAGCCCCATTTTTTAAACACCGATGTTTTCGTCTTTAATTGTGTTGAGAATCAGCTTTGTCTCTGTCCTCTCGACAAAGTCGTAAGTCTGCAGCTTCTTAAGGAAATGGTCCATCTGCCTCCTTGTGGGGAATCTTGCCAGCACTAAAGAGTCAAAAGCCCCTGTAATGTCGTAAACGGCAAAAACATTTGGATTAGAGGCAATTTTCCTCTCAACCTCAAACAGCCTGCCTTTTGAAATCCTGATTTCAATCACGGCTTCAATGTCGTAGCCGGCTTTTTCGTAATCCAGCTTTGAGGTGTACTTTTTGATTACGCCGTCTTTCTCGAGCTTTTTTATGTGGTGCATTACAGTTGCAACAGAAACATTTGCTTTTTTAGCAATCTGCCTAAGAGAAAGCCGCGAGTTTTCTACAATAATATTCAGAATTTTTTTGTCTGTTTCCTCTAGCTGCATTTTACCCAACGTTTGTTTATTTTATAGCAAATTTATAGCAGATTTTTAAACAAATATTTAAAATTATCGATTTTTATAATGTTTTTGTTTAATAAAATATGGAAAAAGTATATAAATATTAACAAAATCTGAATAATACATAAAAAACGGGGGTTGTAAAAATGAGTCCAACTGAAATTTTAGAATTAATAAAAAAAGAGCCTTTTAAGTCTGTTAAAGAAGATTTAGTTGAAAACCTGAAAAAAGATTTGGAAAAGGTAAAATTTGTAGATTTGAAATTTACAGACATGCCGGGCTTATGGCAGCATTTTACTGTGCCAATAAGCCAATTAAGTGAGAGTTCGATAACAGATGGTTTTGGGTTTGACGGCTCATCAATAAGGGGCTTTAAGGAAATTTATGAAAGCGACATGCTTCTTGTTCCAGATTTGAAGAGTGGCTTCACAGACCCATTTTCTAACAATACAGTGAGCATAATCGGCAATATTAAGGACCCTGAAACAGACGAGTTCTTTTCAAGGGATCCCAGGTATATCGCCCAAAAAGCAGAATCTTATCTTAAAGAAACCAGGATAGCGGATGTTGCTTACTATGGCCCGGAGCTTGAGTTCTTTATCTTTGACAGCATAAGGTATGACCAAAAAGAAAATTTTGGCTATTACTATATTGATTCTGCTGAAGGAAGCTGGAATACGGGCAGCGAAAGCGCGAATGGAACTAAAGCAAATAATCTTGGCTACAAGCCAAGGTACAAAGAAGGCTACTTTCCTGTGCCGCCAAGCGACTCTTTGCAGAATATAAGAAATGAAATTGTTTCAACAATGGAAAGATCAGGCATAAGCATAGAATGCCATCATCATGAAGTTGCAACTGCCGGGCAATGCGAGATTGACATGAGCTATGCCCCATTAGTTAGAATGGCAGACCAAGTAATGATGTACAAATACATAATAAAAAATGTTGCATTAATGCATGGCAAGACAGCGACATTCATGCCAAAGCCTTTGTTCAATGACAATGGCTCTGGAATGCATACCCATATGAGCTTATGGAAGCAGGGAAAAAATTTATTCTACGATAAAGAAGGGTACGCATTGGCAAGCAAAACAGCAATGCATTTCATTGGAGGCTTGCTTGAGCATGCTCCGGCATTATGCGGCATAATAGCGCCAACAACAAATTCCTACAAAAGATTAGTTCCGGGATTTGAAGCGCCTGTAAATCTTGTTTATTCAAAAAGAAACAGGAGCGCTGCTGTTAGAATCCCAGTCTATTCAAGAAGCGATAAAGCAAAGAGGGTTGAGTTCAGAACTCCCGATCCAAGCTGCAACATTTATCTTTGCTTTGCAGCAATGCTAATGGCGGGAATTGATGGAATTAAAAGAAAAATCGATCCAGGCGAGCCTCTTGACAAGGACATTTACCATTTAAGCGAAGAGGAGGCAAGAAAAATACCAAGTGTGCCGGCATCTTTGCCAGAGGCATTAAATGCTCTTGAGCAAGACCATGAATTCTTGCTGCATGGAGGTTGATCCAATAAGGCTAAGGCCGCATCCTTGGGAGTACCAGCTTTATTATGACATCTAATTTTTGTTTAATAAAAATAAGAAAAAAGTATGTAAATATGGTGGAAAACTTAAATGGATGTTTTTAAATTGTGGGTGTGTAATATGAGTTTTTGTTATTTTGACAATGGAAACCACATCATTGGACATTTATATCCAGTTTCTACACCCGTGGGCATAGTGGGCATAGCGCCACTTGATTCAGGCATGGAAGGACTTTCTTTGGAATCTCATCTTAGGCGTCTGCAAAAAGAGAGTCACAATACAGTTCCAGAGATTTTAGTTCAAATGTTGGGGGAAATGGATAAAGGAGCGCTAGAGTTATGGTTGGGCAGGTTTCCAAATGAACGGAATCCAGAAATGCTTCGTTTGGTTTATATGCTTGATGGAAAAATATTGGACGAAACGACAAGTAAGGTTATTTACGTTGCTGTTGCTGCGCATTTGCCAGATGCCAAAGGGAAGATGGTAGATTATAGGGGAATTTTCGTTGATGGAGAACAGATTGCAGGTATATCATTAAAAAATGGAACACCCCATACATCAAATGGAAAAATACTAAGAAGATTGGGAAGTTATTTGGAAAGTGAGTATGGTGATACATTAAGTAGTATTCCTATAACAGTTAAAGTTCAGGGATATGATGAAAAAGGGGAGGTAGTATCAACCAGAATAGAAAAAGAATTGTTAGTAACACCAAAAATTCAAGGTATAGAAGCCCATTTGGTAAAAACCAGCTAAAAATAAGATTAAATTACAATAACCTTTTTAACCTTCCTTTTATTTCTCCATATTATGAAAAAAGTTATGTGTGCAGGCACTTTTGACATTATCCATCCTGGGCATTTATTTTATCTGTCAGAGGCTAAAAAGTACGGGGATAAGCTTGTTGTTGTTGTCGCAAGAGATAATACATCTGAAAAATTCAAGGGCAGGAAGCCAGCGCATAATGAAAGGGAAAGGCTTGAGGCAGTAAGGACGCTTGAAATTGTTGATGAGGCTGTTTTGGGC